>JASGGM010000027.1:0-16545 GCA_047605045.1 Acinetobacter sp.
CCAGCAACCTTTGAACAACAAGATCTTAATAATTTACAAGAAAAGGCTGTCTACTATATTGCCTAGGGTTAAATATCAAATTCTTATTTCAATAAAGAGATCGTTTTATATGCTTAAAAATAATCTTTCAATTGCAATTGCACTCGTTTTGGGTTTTTCGTCGGTACAATTTTTACATGCAGAAACGCCTACGACTACGCAAGCACCGCCAACAGGGCAACCTCCTGGTCCTCCACCGAATGGTGGTGGCATGCAACAAGCTGAAAAAAAGCAATCTGCAACAGAAGGAAATTGGTCTTTCGATATAACGACACAAGGTGAAAAGAAGACAGCAACCATTACGTATTATTCAGGGAAAACCGATCGTATTGTGGCTGTACCTGCGGTATTAGGTGGTGCAAAAGTTACCAAAATTGCTGCACAAGCTTTTGGTCATCACTCCGAAATTTTAGCTTTATATTTCCCAACGTCATTGGAAACAGTGGAGGCTTGGGCATTGTATGATTTGAATAGTGCACAAATCATTTCCTTTGCAAACCCTCAAGTGAACATTGCGACGGGTGCATTACAAAGTAGTGCCAACGCAAGCATTTACCTGCCCAAAGACAGTAAAATTCAACAGGTGGATGGCAATAAGATTGTGAAGCAAGATACGAATGTATTGGGCTTTACTCTTAAAAATAGTGAGGCGTCAGCGATTGCACCTGGACAGTATTTAAATGTGGACGCATCTAAATATCAGTTAACGGCAGCACTATTACAAGCACTTGCACAAAGTTCAAGTCATCAAGAAAAAGATGTGAGTATTGATGGGCAAGCCATCACATTTAAGGGCGAAGCGTATCGTATTGTCGAAGAAAAGGTGAGTATTGCAGCAAAGTTAAACAAGCAGGTTCAAGTTGCACAATTAAATAGTACCTTTAAGGCGTATAGCGCTGAGACCGCTAAAAATTTTAATCAACAACTGAAAAAAAATAACGCTTATACCGATGTTGCCGATTTTCTGACTGTGAAAGCAGGTTATTACTTAAATGGTCAACAGGTTCAATTAGACCCAGACGTACAAGCCTATGACGTTAAAACGGGTGAAAAAGTTATTCCCGATGTAAAAACAGGGTTGTTGCCATCGACAGGGCAAGGTCAATACAAATATGTTGCTTGGCAAGACACCAATAACGATGGAAAAATTGATCGTTTATACTACTCGCCATTTAATCTGGTTTATCAATATCAGGAAGTGGAACTGAGTAGTGAGAATGCAAATTTAAATAAACTCAAAGCACGTGATCAATTGAATCCACAGTACTTGGCATTTGCGAATGCGGTGTTAAAAGCGGCTGGAGCAGATCAAAAAATCACAAAAAATAGTTTCACTGCAAAAACAGCACAAGATGCGATTTATGCCAATCAAAATCGTAGTATTTTATGGGCAAATGATTATGGCACGATCGATATCAAGCATTTACAAGCATATTCCGATGCCGTCGGGAATTGGGCAAAAATGTCTTCGGAACTCGGATTAGCTTCGCCAAACACTGAAATTGTGATGGAATGGGGCATGAATGCGTTGTTATATGCCACCAATGGCGGGCAAATTTCAGTAGGTGACTTAAGCGGAAAAACAAGTGAGTTTTATGCCAATGGTGATGGTGCGAATGGTATTGTGGCAGGCGCATCGGGTTTAAAATCAACGACGAACAAGAAATTACCGACCACGTCTTCAGTCACCGTTAAAAATGCAAAATTTACCTTGGAAGGCTGGAATAATCATGTTGCAGATACCGTTTATGGCGGTTATGCGAATCTTGTGAAAATCAATGCAACGACAGGTAAGTCAGGCAGTTATGCGGTTGGTCAGTCCTCTGCTTTGGCCAATGACTTTGGTAATGGTGTGGTCGATGCACAAGATTTTCATACCACTGTTTACGGCAACCGTTCTGCAGGTGCGTATGTGATTGGTGGCGGTGTCATTACCGCCAAAAACTCAAGTTTCACATCTAAGATGGATGCAGGTTTGGTGATTGCATCGGGTGGAACTTATAAGATTGACAATAGCCAAGTGACTGGACAAATTGCCATTCGCAACCGTGGTGGCATTACGAATAATTCAGTATCAGATTTTAGTGATGTCAAACTGGGCAGCGAACGCGATATTCAAGCGTATACGACAGGTTCAACCGCAAAATTAGCCGTCGATGCATGGCAGAAAGCCACCAAGACCACGGCTTTGGCTGGTGTTCTTATGAGCCGACAAGGGTATCGTATTGCCGATGCTGCACAGCATTATGGTTTAACGTCAAGTCAAACCACGGCACTTTTGGCGGATTTATCTAAAATTGCAAACACGCAATATACGACTGAAACGCTGTTGCGGAATAGTGTATTAGATAACACCTTTTATAATTATTCCGCAGGTGCTTATACAGGGACGACCGATTTTAGCGATGTGCCATATTTAACGGTTGGCAGTGCTTTTGGTGGTTTGGTCTCAGCACTACTTGAGTTTGAAAGTGCAGGTACAACGCTGAATTTAAATCGCATCACAACGCATTATACAGCAGATGCCGATTATCAATATTTACTTGCATCTGAAGCAGGTTCAGCGCCTGTGGTCAATGTCAATAATAGTCAGATTCAGGGTTTGATTTGGAATGAGGGCGATGTGAATCGAGTGGTAGAAGGTCAACCTGGTGCTCGAAGCTCGAAATTACAAGTGAATTTTATCGATAGTCAATTTACAGGTTCATTTGCAGATGGTGATTTAGGGTTGTGGAAGGCTAAAACCCAATACCGTGATCATGCCAATCAGTTGAGTCAGTTAAATGGCAACTACTATCGTGCGAAAAGTAATTGGCAGGGCAAAGCGAATTTTAAAAAATCGACGTGGCAGATTACCCATGATTCTTACTTAGGTGAATTAACGTTGGATGCACAATCTAAAATTATTGCACCGCAAGGGTATAGTGTCAGTTTAGTGGTGAATGGGAAAGTTCAAAAACTTGTTGCAGGAACCTATACAGGTCAAGTACAACTTTTATTGAAAAAGTAATTTTAAATTTTGGGTGATGTTTCAAAAGTATTGAAACATCACCCCATTTTTTTATCCCTCAAAGAAGGTGATGTCATATTTTTTGTTTTCTATTCCATTACGGTATGAAGATGCGTATTTCCACTGCCATCAAGACTTAAGCCTAAAATTTTAAGAATAAATCACAAAGAAGAAGCAATAATTGTCATCTGAGTTTGATCTACTTTGGTGTGTCCTTCTCGAGACGAATATACGTTGAATTTAAAAGAAATAAATAGGATGAATCATTGCAGTAAGCACTTGAAACCAGATCGTAAAAATTAGCTATTGCAATCGTGAGCGACTGTTATTATCTTAAAATTTAAGGAACATAATAATTACACAAGGAGTATTCCATGGTTCAAGCTTATGATGAGCTACCACGCACGGCAGCCAATTTTATTCCACTTTCACCATTAAGCTTTTTGGAGCGTTCAGCCTATATCTATCCCAATCAAGATGCCATCATTTATGGGGAACGCCATATTTCATGGCAGGAAACGTATACGCGATGTAAGAAATTCGCGCATCAACTCAATCGTTTAGGTATTCAAAAGAACGATACCGTTTCAGTGTTACTGCCCAATATCCCTGCAATGGTCGAAGCACATTTTGCGGTGCCCATGTCAGGTGCAGTATTGCATACCATCAATACACGGCTCGATGCCAAGACCATTGCCTTTATGCTTGAACATGCTGAAAGCAAAGTGCTATTGGTAGATCCTGAGTTTTCTGAAGTGGCAAAAGAGGCGCTCAGTTTAATCAAGCAAACTATTTTTGTGATTGATGTTGCTGATCCAGTATATGAAAAAACGAATCCCCCGACACGTCTCGGTCAAATTGAATATGAACACTGGCTGCGTCAGGGGAATGGTAATTTTGAATGGCATTTACCGACAGATGAGTGGGATGCTATTAGCTTAAATTATACGTCAGGTACAACGGGCAATCCGAAAGGTGTGGTTTATCATCATCGTGGTGCATATTTAAATGCAGCCAGTAATAGTCTGGCCTGTGGCATGACACCACGTTGTCGCTATTTATGGACACTGCCTTTATTTCATTGCAATGGTTGGTGTTTTGTCTGGACGATTGCGGCCATTGGTGGCACCAATATCTGCCTGCGTAAGGTTGACCCTGTTTTGGTCTTTCAAGCAATTCAGCAACATCGCGTTGATTATTTCTGTGGCGCGCCAATTGTACTCTCCATGTTATTAAATACACCAGAAGAGCAACGTGTTGTGTTTTCACATCATGTTGAAGTTATGGTTGCAGGTGCTGCGCCTTCCGCGCCGATTATTGCTGCCATGCAAGCCATTGGAATTCAAGTGAATCATGTCTATGGACTGACAGAAACCTATGGGCCTTCGGCAATTTGTGCGGTGCAAGCTGAATGGCAAGAAAAGTCGCCAAGCGAACAAGCGCATTTGCTTTCACGACAAGGCGTACCGTATCCATTGCAACAAGCGATGCGTGTGTTGGATCCTGACACCATGCAACCTGTAACGGATGACGCTCAAACCATGGGGGAGGTTATGTTCCGCGGTAATATTGTAATGAAAGGCTATTTAAAAAATCCTGAAGCAACGGCGCAAGCATTTTCTGGAGGATGGTTTCATACGGGTGATTTAGCGGTTAGTCATACAGATGGTTATGCCAAAATTACCGATCGTTCCAAAGATATTATTATTTCGGGGGGAGAAAATATTTCATCGCTTGAAATAGAAGAAGTGTTATATGCACACCCTGCAATTTTGCTTGTCGCCGTGGTCGCAAAACCAGATGACAAGTGGCAAGAAGTTCCTTGTGCATTCATAGAACTTAAAAAAAATATGAGTTTAACCAAAGAAGAGGTCATTGAGTTTTGTAAGCCCCGTTTGGCTCGCTTTAAAATTCCGAAGGATGTTGTTTTTGCGGAAATCCCAAAAACATCGACAGGGAAACTACAGAAGTTTATTTTAAGAGAATATGCGAAAGAGCGTGCTCAATTAGAGTAATTGAGGCGAGTTTAAACCAAATTCTCATAGTCCAGTTCTGCTTGCATATATGTTTTTATACTGGCTTAAACGATACACCCGAACCATGTAAAGCATATGTTTTACATGGTTTTTTATACAAATATTCTGTGTGTTGAATATGCTAATTTATAAGATGAAGGATGAGAACCTGACAAACTACACCAGTAATGACACTAAGAATCAAATTTTTACTGTACCACGCGGTGAGTGCTACCGGGAGGGTTGCCAAGATACTTGCGTTGAACCAAACAAATTCTGAATTGTCTGGGAAAAACAGCGGTGGAATCGTAATACTGGAAATGACGGCTGCTGGAATGTATTCAATCACAGCATGAATGAACTTTGGCATGCGTTCGGGTCGCATGTGTAGCGGAACAAGGCGAATCGCAAAAGTAATTCCCATCATGCAGAGAATAACCACTATAAGGAAGGTTTCTTGATGCATAGACCGACTCCGCAACCTACGGCAGTTGCTACAAAAACGTTTAAGGGTGAAATATGAATAAAATTCATTCCAATGGTGGTGATGATAGAAATTAAAGCCACGAGACGTTTTTTAGGCGTGTTACATAGAGAAACTAAGACAAAAACCATCATCGCAGTGAGGGCATAATCTAATTTAAAACGGATAAATCGTGCTAAATATTCTGAGGCGATTGCGCCACACAATCCACCTGCAATCCACGCAAGGTGGCAAAAAATATTAAATCTGAGTAGATATGGACTGGTCGTTAGAAGGCCATTCTCCAGACGTTGGCTATGCATAGCGAAGGATTCATCGGTTAATCCAAAAGCGTAAAGTGACTTTTGCAAGCGGGACATCTGCACGGAACGGAGTTTTTTCGACATATACATGGACATTAAAATATGTCGTGCGTTAATGAGCAGGGTTGAAAGTAAAATGGGAGCTAAGGTTGTTCCCGCCGTGAGTAATGACAAACTGGAAAACTGTGCGGCACCAGCATAAACGAACAGGCACATTGCGGCTGGAAACCATACAGGCAAACCTATATTTAGGCACATTACACCAAAAACAAAAGCAACAACGTAGTATCCTGCCATGACAGGTGCAGCATCCAAAAGGCTGTCTTGTATTTGATTGAGTCGTAACATGATGAGTCGATGCATTGAAAATAAGACAGTCTTAAGCTATCAGTCCATGCTATCTTTTTATATTCAATTGTTTTTTAAGTCCCTCAATAATTTTTTTAGTCCGATGTTCTGTAAAGTGACATTAATTCCAAGCAATACTGCTGCTCAGTCACACAATGCATTGAAAGTCCGAGTTGCTGCTGATATAACTAAGAAAAAGCGCTAAGAAAGGGGGCTATTTATGGACATGAAGGTACTGATGAACCTTCTCAAGACTGCTCAAATGGGATCTTTAACTTCTGCTGCCGAAGATGCCTGTTTGACGATTCAGGCTTTAGCAGCGCAACTAAAAAAAGCTGAAGCTTACTTTGGTATCAAAATATTTGATCGTACAAATAAGGGGGTGACATTGACAGAAGAAGGCAAACAGCTGATGCCCTATATTCGTGATGTCGTACAGTCGGCTGAGAGCCTCCAGTTTAAAGCCAGACAACTCAAAAAGAATATGACAGATCCTATTCGTGTCGCACTAAACAGCACTTTTTCGGCGGATACCAATAAAAAGATTATCGATTTTTTGATTGAACGATTGGGGAGTGACAAGATTATATTCAGTACCTCTGAATCGCCAGAGAATGTGAATAAACTTTCTAAAGATGAAATAGATATGGCGGTGATTATTGGTAATCATGTTCCTTCTGGATATTACCGTTTAAGATTAACGGGTCTGCACATTACCGTTGTCGCAGCTTGCGCGAGTCAAAACCATCATACTGTTCGTACATTGATCCAGCCCCTCTCAGAATGCCCTTATTCCACAAGTTTTGATAAATTTTTTTCCAGTGATCAGCGGCGTAGTAAAGATATTAATATTCTCTGTTCTGGCAGTGAATTCATTACGGTTTCATTATTGAAAAGCGATCATCGGATTGGGATGATGTCCAAAGATGTAGCCCGCGCCAATAACCTCTTTATTGTTCCCGACTTTGAAGACGTATTAGAGGTTTATTTGATAATGAAACAACCCATGCTTACCGAACAAGACTTAGTATCATTTTCAAGTCAGACGCTTTGTTTGCCACATATTCCTTTGATTGCATAACGTTGTAATGATGCATTTTATTTCGCAATCGCTGGTCATATTATTTTTATCAATCGCCATCCGCTTTTAAAACGCTTTAAAACTCTATATAATGACAGCACTTCTTTGGGGAGTAGCCGCTGTTTACATACGGTAAACAGATGATAATCAACATACTTGTTCTCAGGAACATGGTTATCATAGCAAATATCCAAAAAAGCTTTTCCAGAAGCTTTCTTTGTTGGCAAGACCATAGATTTATCCCTCTGTATCAGCACCGCTGATGATGGCTAGCAGGAGAGATGAATCATTGGGACGATGCTAGCCAGAGAAAACTTCATGATGACTTTCCTCTTCTCACTTGCAGCCGTGTTTATATCCGAAGTTGGCGATAAAACCCAGTTGCTTGCCTTGCTCCTTGCAGCAAAATTCAGAAAGCCAATTCCCATTCTTCTTGCTATTCTCGCTGCCACGATGTTGAATCACGGTTTATCTGCTGTGCTCGGTCAATGGCTAACGACAGTGTTAAAACCAGACGTCATGATTTGGATGTTGGCGGTAGGTTTTATTGCCATGGCCATTTGGATGCTCATTCCAGATTCGCTGGATGATGAAAGTGATCGTATTGCAAAGTGGCAACGCTTTGGTGTATTTGGTGCGACCTTTATTTTATTTTTCCTTGCCGAAATTGGTGATAAGACCCAAATTGCCACAGTCGCCTTGGCCGCAAAATTCGATAGCATCTTCTGGGTCATGATTGGTACCACAGCAGGGATCATGCTAGCTGATGGCCCAGCGGTGTTTATTGGTAATAAGCTGGCAGATAAATTACCCATTCCACTGATTCATAAGGTGGGTGCATTTATCTTCTTGGCGGTTGGTATTATTACCTTAGCACAGCATTATTGGTAAGAGATTGTGCGAAATTTGACATAAGGTGCATTGCGATGGACCGCATTTTTTAGTTAAAACTTTATAAAAATATGAATGGAAAATTATAAAAATGAGTCAATTATTTTATGTGTTTTTGACTGAAATTATTTCCTTCTAACCATGGGGAATGCTTGGATACGTTGAAAGATTAAATGTTTTGTATTAACCATGAATTTGCATTACAAAATGCATATGGGGTATTTTAAATTGAAAAATCAGAAAAATTCCAAGTGAAAATATGAAAATTTCATTGAAATTTGTTTATAATGGCTCACGGAATTAACCAGTGAGATTGTTATGCTGACCATCGTTCAAGAAGCGCTTACCTTCGATGATGTCTTATTAGTCCCTGCCTATTCTACTGTTCTCCCTAAAGATGTTTCTCTAAAGTCACGCCTAACTCGTGGCATTCAGTTAAATATTCCTCTTGTTTCTGCTGCCATGGATACGGTAACTGAATCACGCATGGCAATTGCCATGGCTCAAAACGGTGGTATTGGTATTCTTCATAAAAACATGGACATTTCTGCCCAAGCCGCAGAAGTTCGCCGTGTAAAAAAATTCGAAGCGGGAATGGTGAAAGATCCAATTACCGTAACGCCAAGTACAACAGTACGTGAACTTATTGCGATTACCCAAGCCAACAACATCAGTGGTGTACCTGTGGTACAAGATGGCAAAGTGGTGGGTATTGTAACGGGGCGTGATACACGTTTTGAAACGAATCTAGAGCAGCCTGTCAGCAACATCATGACGCCACAATCGCGTTTGGTGACGGTGAAAGAAGGTGAATCAAAAGAAAATATTCAGGCATTATTACAAAAACACCGTATCGAAAAAGTGTTGGTTGTCGATGATCATCATGCATTGAAAGGCTTAATTACGGTAACAGATTTCCGTAAAGCCGAATCTTTTCCAAATAGTTGTAAAGATGATTTAGGTCGTTTACGTGTCGGTGCAGCTGTGGGTACAGGTATTGAAACTCCTGCCCGTGTTGAAGCATTGGTAGAAGCGGGTGCAGACGTGATTGTTGTAGATACAGCACACGGACATTCTGCAGGCGTGATTGAGCGTGTACGCTGGGTGAAACAAAACTTCCCTCAGGTTCAGGTGATTGGCGGTAACATTGCGACAGGTGATGCTGCTTTAGCATTACTTGATGCGGGTGCGGATGCGGTGAAAGTTGGTATTGGCCCGGGTTCAATTTGTACAACACGTATTGTTGCAGGGATTGGTGTTCCGCAAATTTCTGCGATTGATAATGTTGCGACAGCGTTAAAAGAACAAATTCCTTTAATCGCGGACGGTGGTATTCGTTTCTCTGGCGATATGGCAAAAGCCATTGCTGCTGGTGCAAGTACGATTATGGTCGGCTCATTACTTGCAGGGACTGAAGAAGCGCCAGGCGAAGTTGAATTCTTCCAAGGGCGTTATTACAAAGCGTATCGTGGCATGGGTTCTTTGGGTGCGATGGCAGGATCTTCAGGTTCAGCAGACCGTTATTTCCAAGATGCCAAAGCAGGCGCAGAGAAACTTGTACCAGAAGGGATTGAAGGCCGTGTACCATACAAAGGGCCAATGAGTGCAATCGCACATCAAATGATGGGTGGTTTACGTTCATCGATGGGATATACAGGTTCTGCTAGTATTGCTGACTTACGTGAAAATGCAAAATTTGTAAAAATCACGTCGGCAGGGATGAAAGAATCACATGTGCATGATGTCACCATTACGAAAGAAGCACCAAATTATCGTGTTGGTTAACTTTTTAATTTAGTAAATTTAAAAAGTTGAAAAAAAAGCCGTCAGCTCATGACGGCTTTTTCGGTTTGATGTAAAGTATTTAAAAATGTGAATAGCAAAGATTTGTAGCAGTACAAATTTTTTAACCAGTGAGAGCAGTATGAGTTATTTTGGCACAGACGGTATTCGTGGAAAATTTGGACAACTTCCAATTACGCCAGAATTTGCGTTAAAACTAGGTTTTGCTGCTGGAAAGGTTTTAAAAAAATACAACCCAAAACATAAACCTGTTGTTGTGCTTGGTAAAGACACACGATTATCAGGCTATATTTTAGAGGCTGCCTTACAGTCTGGCCTTAATGCAGCAGGTGTATATGTCCATTTATTAGGACCTTTACCTACACCTGCAATTGCGCATTTGACTCGCGCACTACATGCCAATGCAGGTATTGTTATTTCTGCATCGCATAATCCGTATTTCGATAATGGCATTAAGTTTTTTTCGGGAGAAGGAAAAAAATTACCCGATGAATTACAAGACGCGATTAATGAAGAACTTGAAAAAGAAATCGTGATCGATGATCCAGCACAACTGGGGAAAAGTGTGCGTGTAAAAGACGCGAATGGGCGTTATATCGAATTTTGTAAATCCTCTTTTCCATATCAATGTAGTTTGCATAATTTAAAAATTGTCGTGGATTGCGCCAATGGAGCTGCTTATAACGTAGGGCCCGCGGTTTTTCGTGAATTAGGGGCACGTGTGACCACGATTTACAATGAGCCGAATGGTCAGAATATTAATGAAAACTGTGGTTCAACCCATCCTGAAAATCTGCAAAAAGCGGTTATTCAGCATCAGGCCGATTTAGGTATTGCATTTGATGGCGATGCAGATCGCGTGATTCTTGTCGATGGGCAGGGTAATCTGGTAGATGGCGATCATATTCTCTATATCCTTGCAACACAATCCAAGCATAAGCCTCAGGGAATTGTGGGTACGGTCATGAGTAATATGGCTCTGGAACTTGCTTTGGACAAAGCACAGGTTCCTTTTGTCCGTGCAAGTGTTGGCGACCGTTATGTTTTACAAGCATTGCAAGATAACAACTGGGTACTGGGTGGTGAACCATCAGGACATATTTTAACTTTAGATAAGAGCACCACGGGTGATGCGATTATTGCGGCATTGCAAGTGCTCACCGTGATGGTGGAACAAGAAAAGTCATTACAAGAACTGGTTGCCGATTTTAAATTATTCCCACAAGTCTTAGAAAATGTGCGTTTGGAACATATGATGGATCCATTTGCAGTACCCACATTGGTGAATGAGTTTGAAAAAGCAGAAGCACAATTAAAAGGGCGTGGACGTATCTTAATTCGTAAATCAGGCACTGAGCCAGTGATTCGAGTGATGGTAGAAGGCGATAATCTTGAAGAAGTAACAACGTTGGCACAACATTTAGCAAGTGCCATTCGCTCACAGGCGCAAGCAGCCTAAGAGGATTTGCGATATGTCTGACATGATCAAAGATTTAAGTGAATTGCGTTTAAGCTATGAGCAAGATGAATTACTTGAATCTATTGTCAAAGCCAACCCACATGAACAATTTTTGGATTGGTTTAATTTTGCCTTAGCCGCAAACTTACATGAACCGTATGCAATGTATTTAGCAACGGCCGATGCTGCTGGACATCCTCACGTACGTACGGTGTTATTGCGTGGTGCGACTGAGCAGGGCTATGATTTTTATACTAATTATGACAGTCAAAAAGGTCTGGATCTGGCTGAGAACCCCTTTGCCGAATTGTTGTTTTACTGGCCCAGTCTGGAGCGTCAAGTGCGGATTCATGGGGTGGTTGAAAAAATAACTGAAGAGGAATCAACAGCGTATTACCACAAACGCCCACGAGATAGCCAGATTGCGGCACATGCCAGCACACCGCAAAGTGGTGTGATTGAAAGTCGTGAAGCTTTACAACAACGCTTTCAAGATTTGTATGACACATTTGAAAATCAGGCAGCGAGTCAAACGGCATTACCCAAACCTGTTTTTTGGGGCGGTTATCGTTTGCAAGCCACAGCATATGAATTTTGGCAAGGTCGTCCGAATCGTTTGCATGACCGTTTGCACTATCAAAATTTTGAAGGAAACTGGGTGTTACAACGCCTGATGCCGTAAATGACAAAAATCCAGATCAAACAACGCCCATTACTCACACGCCCTGACCAATTTCAGGGCGTGCCACCGTTTATGGCCAATATTTTAGCGCGCCGTGATGTGGCATCTCCACAACAACTGGAGCTCAAACTCAAACATCTGCTCAAACCAAATTTAAAAGGTTTGCCAGATGCTGTCGAGATGATGAGTCAGGCAATTGATTTAAAGCAAAAAATTGTCATAGTGGGCGATTATGATGCAGATGGTGCGACCAGCACCGCACTCATGTTATTGGTATTACGGGATATGGGGGCACAGGTCGATTATGTCGTGCCTGATCGCTTTAAATATGGCTATGGTTTAACGCCGAAAATTGCCGATCTGGTACAACACAAGTTTCAGCCTGATTTATTGATTACGGTCGACAACGGCATTTCCAGTTACGAGGGTGTGGCGCAGGCGCAAAAATATGGCATGAAAGTCATTGTGACTGATCATCATCTCACGACCAAAGCCACACCCGATGCTGAAGCGGTGGTGAATCCCAATCAATTGCATTGTGAATTTCCGAGTAAAGCACTGGCAGGCGTTGGGGTTGCTTTTTATGTGCTGGCAAATTTGGCAAGTTTTAGAAAGCAACAAGGGAAAAGCACCAGCCAATTAACACAATATCTGGATTTAGTCGCTTTAGGCACCTATGCTGATGTTGCCATGCTGGACTATAACAATCGAATTTTAATTGATTCAGGGTTGAAGCGTATTCAGCAACGTCAGTGTCGCTTGGGGATCTTGGCGTTATTGGATATTGCAGGACGTGATGCTGCACAGCTCAAAGCACAAGATTTAGGTTTTGTCTTAGGCCCGCGTTTAAATGCGGCAGGACGTATGGAAACCATGGATGTCGGCATTGAATGTCTCTTGGCAACGGATAAGCAACAGGCCTATGCGCTTGCCCAACAACTACACCAATTGAATATGCAACGCCGTCAGGTTGAAAGTACCATTAAACAGGATGCGTTGCAGACCCTGCAACAGATTCATCTGGATGACAACGCGCTGCCTGCAGCGTTAGTGCTATTTGAACCGCATTGGCATCAAGGGGTGATTGGTATTGTGGCGGGGCGTTTAAAAGAACAATTTCATCGTCCTGCCATTGTATTTGCACCCGATGAAGATGGCATTCACATCAAAGGCTCAGCACGTTCTATTGATGGTATTCATATTCGAGATAGCATTGAAAAGGTTGCGGAATTGCAGCCACACTTGGTTCGTTATTTTGGCGGCCATGCGGCGGCGGCAGGGCTGACCATCGCCAAACAAAATTTTGAGGCATTTAAGCAAGCGTTTATTGGTATTATTCAGACCATGGACCCGCAACTGTTTCAAGCAACATTGTGGACGGATGGTGAGTTAGCAGCAGATGCTTTTCAACTGAGTACCATTCAAACCATTGAACAGTTTGGGCCTTGGGGGCAAAAATTCCCTGTTCCGAGTTTTGATGGCTGGTTTAAAGTGGTGGATTATCGCTGGTTGAAAGAACAACATTTGAAACTCAAGCTTGCTTTGCAGAATGGGCAGGTTGTAGATGCGATTGCGTTTAATGCAATAGATCGTTTTGCATTTGATCCAATGCAAACACATGTCCATGTGGTCTATGAATTGGGTAAAAATGAATTTAATGGCAATGTCAGTGTACAGTTAAGCGTTCTGTATTTAACCTATGAGTGATTGTTAGTTTGCCAAGACCAAGAAAAAAGCTGAACAGATGGACTATTCAGCTTTTTGGAATTTAACTTAAAAATCGTTGAGGCTTAGAAACGATATGCAGCACGAACACCGTAGCTGTTGTAATCATCACCAAAACCAATACGACCTTCAACACTGATATTCTGATCTAGGAATTTTTTAGCTGTTAAGCCCCATTCTTTCTCATCAGTAATATCATTCTTGTAGTAATCTGCACCAACACTTAATGTTTTATCAATGTAGTAATCGCCTTGTAAGCGGTATTCATCTAGATCACCAAAGGCACCGTAAGCTTCGAGATTGACATCATGCTGACCAATCTGAGTCACATATTTTGCACGAACGGTTGGGTCTACACCATCTTTACCGTCTTTTTCATCATAGCCTTTCAAACCGAGTGCCAATAACAAACCTGGTGCAGGTAAATAACCAACTTCAGCACCATAAGTAGTGACTTTATTATCAATATTGGTATGTTTTACCGAAACTTCGTTACGTGCAATATTACCACTGAGGTAGAAATCGCTATTTGGAACGTAGTATTCACCGCCAATACCGTAAGTTTTATCTTTAATACCGTTATTATTGCCATAATCTACTTTGGCACTGACATTACTCGCACGGTCTAAAAATGCAGCTTCTGCAAGTGGTGAGTTACGGATTTGTACTGGGTTAAAGAAATATTTGCCGTCTACTGAAAATTTACTGACGCCATCGTAATCATCCCAGTCTTTGTATGTATATGAGCCGCCAACTTCAGCTTGATAAGCATTTGCGACACCTGACAAACCTAAGCCTGCAAAAAGCACAGTTGCAATGAGTGTTTTTTTCATGGAATTTTGCCTCCGAAAGTCATAATTTTTCATCTTTTGTTACAACTTTAAGTTTATGCAAATTTACTAGTTGGTCAACAGGCGCTAAGTAGCGACTTTGTACAACTGTAAAAAAATGTAATTATATTTTTATATCATATTGATTTTAAAACAATTAAGTAAAAAATTTTTATAATATAAAAATGCATAAATTATGTGCAGTTATTAAATGTTGAGTTATTTCAAGTTTTTACAAAATATTTCAGGAACTTATTTTATGCTAAAAAGTAGTTTGGCAAACAAATAGAAAACATAAAAACAACGAAAGTATGCTGTTTGTGCAGCATTTGTAAAGCATTCCGTCAATAAAAACCTAACGTATATCCCATGGGCACTCTATGTTAAAATGGCGCAAAATTTAAGTATGTAGTGAGAGCATTTGCGTGGAAATTAATCCGTATCTAAACCAATTGAAAGACTTGACCGATCGTAGCCAAACACTACGGGGGTATCTTTGACTACGATCTGAAGAAAGAGCGTTTAGAAGAAGTTTTACGTGAATTGGAAGACCCTGCTATTTGGAATGACCAAAATCGTGCGCAGGCAATGGCGAAAGAAAAAGGCGAATTAGAAAACATCATCAATGTACTAGATGGCTTATCGACTCAATTGGATGATGCCAACGCCATGCTGGATTTGGCAGTAGAAGCTGATGATGAAACGTTATTGGAAGATGTACAAGCTGAATTGACATCTGCTGAAGAAGAATTGGCGAAACTTGAATTCCGTCGGATGTTCAGTAATCCAATGGATCCAAATCCATGTTATGTCGAGATTCAGGCAGGATCGGGCGGTACGGAAGCACAAGACTGGGCGTCCATGCTGTTGCGTATGTATATGCGCTGGATTGAACGGCATGGCTTTAAAGCTGAATTGATGGAAGAGTCGGATGGTGATGTTGCTGGGATTAAATCGGCGACCATTCGTGTAGAGGGTGAATATGCGTATGGTTGGTTACGTACCGAATCGGGCGTGCATCGCTTAGTGCGTAAATCACCTTTTGATAGTGGTAACCGCCGTCATACATCATTCTCAGCTGTTTTTGTCTCGCCAGAAGTAGATGATAATATCGAAATCGATATTAACCCTGCCGATGTTCGTACTGATACATATCGTGCATCAGGCGCGGGTGGGCAGCATATCAATAAAACAGATTCTGCAGTACGTCTAACGCATGCACCTACAGGCATTGTCGTGGCATGTCAGAACCAGCGTTCACAACATGCCAACCGTGATCATGCATGGAAACAATTGCGTGCCAAGTTGTATGAGTTGGAAATGAGTAAACGTAATGAAGCGGCACAGGCATTAGAAGACTCTAAATCGGATATCGGTTGGGGGAGCCAGATTCGTTCGTACGTACTGGATGACTCACGCATTAAAGACTTGCGTACAGGTGTGGAAAATTCCAATACAGGTGCAGTTTTAGATGGTGACTTGGATCGGTTTATCGAAGCCAGTTTGAAACAGGGCTTATAAGTGCGTCAATAAACACTGGCACAGCCAGTGTTTGGCAAAGTCGTTCAATGAGATTTGTGACGATTCAATACGTTTTTTTATCGTCTATGCGTAATATAGATATCTATAGAAACAATAGATATCTATAAAAATAGAGATTAAAATCGAAGAAATGCGATATCAGGGTTCATGTTAAATAAATGCATGAATTAATTCAGGTTGTCTGTTCCACATATGTGTAGAAAGCGATGGATATAGATGCAATTAGTAAAGCCTTAGCCAATCCATTACGCAGACAAATATTGCAATGGTTGAAACAGCCATCGCAATATTTTCCTGTCGAAGAATACAATGGGTATTTTGAAAGAGGCGTATG
>JASGGM010000028.1:0-16358 GCA_047605045.1 Acinetobacter sp.
TTATTGTGTGATTTATGGCGGAAAAATTTACCGTACTAAAAGTGTGACCACACCTTATGATTTATCAAAGTGCTTTTTTGACGGTTTAAATAAAGTTAGTAAATTGCTTTATGGTCAAGAGGATCCACTGCAATTATTAGTATCCACTGAATATATTCGCTATTCTACGACACAAGGTACAAATGCTTTAGTTGAGCGCAAAGGTCAACGTTTAGGTTTGCTTCTTTCAGGTGTTTCTGCCGATCAGTTGCAAAAAGATGCACAACAACAAGATGTTTTTGCAGATTTGGTCGGTTCACGTGTAGAAAACCTGGATTTGTCACGTGATGGTATAGACTTGGAACTTGCGGTCATGCAAGCCATTAACCGTTTAGCTTCAAGTGGTGCAAATCGTATTGTAGTAGGTGTCTCAGGTAGTCAAGGTGCAGCTGAAGAAACTCGCCTTAAACATCTACTGTTAAAAAAATTCCCACCGCATTTATTAGGTGCGATTCCATTATTGTATTCACATGAAGTGGTACAGGATGACGATGATAGCCGCCGTATCTGGACGGCATTATTTAATGCTTTTTTACATCCAGCGATGGAGCGTTTTCTCTATAACGCAGAGCATCGGTTACGGGAATATAAAACCAAAAATCCATTATTAATTTTCCGTAATGATGGTGATTCTGCTCGTATTTCACGTACAGCCGCAGTTAAAACTTATTCTTCCGGGCCTCGTGGTGGTGCAGAAGGCGGTAAGGCATTGGCACAACATTATGGTTTTTCACGATTGCTTGGGATGGATATTGGTGGCACAACTACAGATATTTGCTTAGTTGAACAAAATAGAGTGCGTACTGATCGTCGAGGACGGATTGAGGGGATAGAAACTTCCTTACCGTTGTGTGATGTGGTCAGTGCTGGAGTTGGTGGTTCATCTATTATTAAAGTCGTGGATAGTCGTATTCAGGTTGGTCCTGAGTCAGTTGGCGGTGCACCTGGCCCTGCTTGTTTTGGTTTGGGTGGCACAGAAGCAACTATTACCGATGCGTTCTTTATACTTGGTTTGCTTGATTCTGCGACCTATTTTGGTGGCGAGATGAAAGTCGATGTTGAACGCTCTCGTGCGGCAATCACTGAAAAAGTAGCACAACCTTTAGGATTGACTTGTGAACAAGCTGCTGAAGTAATGGAGCAGGCGTGGGTTGAAAAAGTTGCAAGTGCTTTGCGAGATTTTACAGAGATTACACCAGCGACGACATTGGCCGCATTTGGTGGTGGAGGACCATTTATTGCTTGTCGTATTGCTGAAGCTGCAGGGATAAAGCAAGTTATTATTCCTGGACTCGCCGCAGTATTTTCTGCCTTTGGCATTGCTTTCTCAGATATTGCCCATGAGTATGAAGCCACTTTGGCAGCGAATAATAATGATGCGCTGAAACAAGCGATAGAGATATTACATGAGCGTGCGGTACGCGGTATGTTTGCAGAAGGTTTTGAATTAAAAGACTGTCGTATTGAGTTGTCTTTACAAATTGATGATCAACTTGTGCTGCTTGAAGGTGAAAGTTTACCTGAGAATTTGCCGAATACTCCGATTACTGTGGTGCTAAAAGCCATTAAAACCATTGCTAGAGCTGAATTATCGGGCAGTTTTGGTCAATCACGTCCACAAGCAACTGCACAAGGTCAACGACAAGTTGTGAGGAGCGGACAAATAACAGCATTACCAGTCTATCGAGTAGAAGAACAGTTTGGTGGTGCGCAAGGTGAAGGACCTTGTGTCTTAGAGGAAGCTTTCTTTACGGGACGTATTGATGAGGGCTGGCAGTTTGAAATCAATGAAGCGAAAGACATTTTGCTAACACGCTAACTGGCCGATGCAATTAGATTTTGTTTGCCAATAGATGACCTAGCACCATAATAAAAGGGACTTCGGTCAAGGATGGCTTAAAATAATGAAATTGGAGTCAACATGAACGTTTTAATTACAGAATATCTACGGATTAATTTGGCTACGGAACAATGGGAATGTCGCCGTTGTGGTCATGAACATGGTAATGCTCGTGATAATTATAAAAAAGGTCTTTTAGTGCGTGATCGTGATCCTCGAGAAGTACATAAGCCATTACTCGATGCAACATTGTATGAACGCACGTACTCACCTGATCCAAACTGGTGTCGTATTTTAGAATACTATTGTCCGCAATGTGGCACATTGGTGGAAGCTGAGTATTTACCACCAGGACATCCACCAATATATGATATTGAATTAGATATTGATGCATTGAAGGAGCAGTGGAAAGATCGAGAAGAAATTAAAGAACCCATTGTAGGTCCTGATTTGGCACTAGAAAAAGTTAAATTGGGTCGAGAGATTCATGCAGAATTACACCATGGTCATCACCACTAAGGGAGATTTTACAATGAAACGTGTTTCTGTTGATATTGGTGGTACTTTTACTGACACTTTTGTGGTTTGGAATGATCAGTATGTAGAGGGTAAATCATTAACGACCCATCACAACTTAGCATTGGGTTTTAATGATTCACTGGGTGATGCGTGTAAACAGCTTGAGATTGAACCTGCACAGTTATTATCTGAAGTAGATTCAGTGCGTTATTCTACGACATTGGGTACAAATGCCTTGATTGAGCGAAAAGGGCCTCGTATTGGTGCATTGGTCACCACGGGCTTTAAGAGTAGTATTCCATTGTCACGGGCTCGTGGTTATGGTGAGGGGCTATCAGAGCCTGAGCAAATGGATATTCCCAATGCTCGACGTCCACAGCCGATTGTTCCGATTCCAATGATTCGTGAAATACGAGAGCGTTTGGATTATTTAGGTAATGTCTTTTGGGTGCTTGATGAAGATGATGTTCGTCTGCGTATTCGTGAATTAGTTGATGCAGGGGCGGAAGCGTTGGTGGTTGTGTTCACGAATAGTGTGGTAAATCCAGTCCATGAGTTACGTGTACGTGAAATTTTTTTAGAAGAATATCCAGCTCACTTGTTGGGCGCAATCCCGATGCTACTTTCTCATCAGGTGGCGGGTCGAAAAGGTGAGTATGCCCGTGGTACATCTACGATTATGGATGCCTTTTTACATCAAACTATGTACCACGGTTTAGGTACATTGGAAATTAATTTACGTTCTCAAGGGTATAACAAACCTATGTTGGTCAGCCACAACTCAGGTGGAATGGCACAATTGAACTCGACCGATGCTTTGCAAACGGTGCATTCGGGCCCCGTCGCAGGAATTGCAGCCAGTGAACATCTGGCTGCTGCGGCAGAGTTAGGCAATGTAGTTGCCACTGATATGGGGGGGACAAGTTTTGATATTGGGATTGTCGATCAAGGTGGGGTAAAACATTATGACTTTAATCCTGTGATTGATCGTTGGTTGGTCTCGGTGCCAATGGTTCATTTAGTTACATTAGGTGCAGGTGGTGGTTCGATTGCACGTTATGACCGTTTATTTGGTTCAATTGAAATCGGACCAAAATCTGCAGGTTCGGATCCTGGTCCAGCTTGTTATGACCGTGGTGGTTTAAAACCGACAGTCACTGATGCTGATTTATTACTTGGTTATCTTGATCCAAAAAATTATGCCAATGGTCGCATTCCACTAAATCCTCGTCGTGCTAAACAGGCCATGCAAGATGAGTTATGTGATCCATTAGACCTTGATGTTATCGAAGTGGCTAAACTAATCAAACGTAATGTGGATGCCAGTATGGCAAATGGGATTGCAACAGAATTGCGTACGCGTGGCTATGAACCAAAAGACTTCACTATCTTGGCATATGGAGGTAATGGCCCATTACATGCTTGTGGTATTGCTAATGCGCTTGGTATTTCAAGGATTCTTGCACCGCCATTTTCATCGACTTTTTCAGCATGTGGTGCAGGCAATGTGAATCAGATGCACATTCATGAAATGAGTACATGGACTGTTTTGTTTAATGCAAATGAAAAAACATTTTTTTCAGATTATGACAGTTTCAACAGTCGGGTAGAAGAACTTGAGCGCCGTGGACGTGACGACTTACTACGTCAGGGGATGCAAAATGATGAAATTCATTATCGACTAGAGTTGGATATGCGTTATGGCGATCAACGTGTACAAACCGCTGTTGTTACCGATTTGTCACGCTTACATACCCAATCTGATGTTTTGGCACTTATGCAGCAATTTCATAAAAGTTACGGTGCTCGTTTTGGTGAAGGTAGTCAGTCGCCTGAAACTGGTGTACGAATCAATACTATTCGGGTCTGTTCGTATGTCGATCAACCTAAAGTGTCATTTGCCAAGTTAAAACTCAGTGAAAAAGTGCTTGCCCCTCCAGCACCTGTAGGACAAAGAGTTTGTCATTTTGTTGGTTATGATGCTGGTTTTGATACTCTCATTTATGATGAGCAGGCCTTAGTTGAAGGAATATGTATCGAAGGTCCTGCTTTAGTCACAACACGATCAACTACTTATCTGGTTGAACCCGATTGGATATTTCAGGCAGCAGCACAACGTAGTGTATGGTTTATCAAACGATAATAAATCAGGCGCGTCGGGGTGCATGCATGATGTGTTCCCCCAATCAGGAGAATAAATATGAATAAGCATATTTCAGTGGAAGAACAGGCATTATTGGATAAATTCCTTGCGGATAATCAGTTGTTTTTAGGGCCAGACCCAGAGATTATGCGAAATCATAGTCTTTTACCTCGTTCAACAGCTGAAGAAGGCGTTCTTGCCAAAGGGTTAGATACGCATCAAGTACACCATATTCGTGGCTTGATTAATGCCGCATTGGCAGAGTCCTACGAGATGTGTAACCAAATGGGCGCAGCACCAGGGGCAAAATGGGGGGATTTGGTGACGGGGATTTACACTGCACAAGGTGATCTCTCCATGATTGCACCACATGGCATTATTGCATTTGCTGCTTGCTGTTTTTATCCAATTCGCTACATTAATAAATATTGGGCAAATGATCCAAGTGTTGGGATTAAAGATGGTGATGGATTTATTCATAATGATGCTCGTTTTGGTGGTATCCACAATACTGACCAATCCATGATGGTGCCGCTTTATTATAAAGGTGAATTGGTGTGTTGGCTGTCATCCACTATTCATGAAGGTGAAAATGGGGCCTGTGAACCAGGGGGGATGCCTGCAGCAGCTGAAAGTAAATTTGACGAAGGCATTAAAATGTCTCCATTTAAAGTTGTTGAAAACTTTCAACTCAAAAGGGATTTAGTCACTTTCTTACAAAACTCGGTACGTGATCCCAAATTGCAACTTGAAGATATGAAAGTAAAACTCCATGCAGTAATGCGTTTACGTGAACGTATTATCGCCATTCTTGATCAGTTTGGTCGTGATGCACTTATAGGTACATTACGGTTGCATCTTGAAAATACCGAAGCCGAAATGCGGCGTCGTATACGTGAATTACCCGATGGTACAACACGAGTATTACAGTTTATGGATTCTAGTTTACGTGAAAACTGTCTACAAAAAATCAGTTGTGCGATTACGGTTAAAGGCGATCGTATGATGCTAGATTTCCGTGGTTCAGCTCCACAATTTATGAATCGTGCGGTCAATACTAATATTGCATCGTTTAAAGCCGCATTATGTACAGGGTTATTACAAAATATTTGGCCTGATTTGCCACATACCATGGCAGTTTTATCACCGATTGAAATTATTACAGATCGTAATTCTATTCTGGATGCGGAAGGCGATATGCCGCAAGCCATGAGTTTGATGCCATTATTTAAGGGTTGTGTGGTTTGGACGATACCAATGGCGAAATTGAATTATAGTTTACCCCATAAATATTCTGCTATTGTTGCTTCACAATATGATCAGGCGGCGACGTTTATCTATGGTGGAATCACTCAGCATGGTAACGTCACAGGCAATTTCTGTGCTGATATTAATGGCAATGGGCAAGGTGCTCGTAGTTTTGCTGATGGTGAACATTCGATTTCCCCTGTATTTGGTTTTATGTGTGATACAGGTGAGCAGGAAATTAATGAAGAAGATATCCCGATTATACGTTTAGGTGCACAACGGCTGGCTAAAGACCGTGTAGCGTGGGGTAAATATCGAGGTGGTTTGGGATATGAGCAAATTGCAACCACTCGAGGTTCAGCACTATGGGGGTTTATGACAGGCTGTGAAGGGTCTAAATTTCCGTCTGCACAAGGTTTATTTGGTGGCTATTCTTGTCCGTCTTACCAACTAATGAAAATTAAAGGCATCAATATTTTTGAAGAATTGAACAATAATCCAAAAGTGGTTGAAGTCTTTGATATTGTTAGTTTAATGAATAATCGTCCTATTAAGGGAGCAAAATACTCTAGCCATGATATGGGGATGACCTTTGAAGTCTGTAATGAAGGTGAAATCTATATGATCTGTCAGGGTGCTGGTGGGGGGTATGGTGATGTACTAGAGCGTGATCCTGCATTGGTTATGAAAGATCTGGTTGAAGATCTCATGTCACATGAAAATGCACGCGATATTTACAAAGTCGTTTATGACGAAAAAACTTTGGTGGTTGATGAGGAAGCAACGAAAGCTTTACGTGATGAAACACGTTTAGAGCGTATCCGTAGTGCTAAACCGTTTAATGCATTCTGTGAAGAATGGGTGAAAGCTGAACCCCCAGCAAACTTACCTTATTTTGGTAGCTGGGAAAATCCAAAAGAAATTTATGCAACTACTATGGGGCAACGTGTCAAAATGTCCGCTGATCAATTACAAGGGGCATTTATGTTGAATCCTAAAGATGTGCGTATTGCAGAATTGGAAGCACAATTAGCAGCAGTAAAAGCCTAAGTCATAGTCCATACCGTCTTAAGAAGGATATGGACTTTAAAAAAATGAAAATGGACGATCAAACAATTCCATCTGGATCAGGCGAGGGCTTAAGCATGCAAACGCTGACACAATTATTAAATTCTGGTCGAAAAATATTATGGCTAGATTATAGCGATTATGTGGAGATGTTACTGGCACAAGGCAATACTCCATGGCTGGATGTGGCGCCTTATGTCGCGTTAAAAAGCACTGCACAATCATTATTACGTTCAGATGTGATTCAGTTACCTGTTGAATCCGTTTGTGCAGCTTGGATAGCAGCTCATCCGACATTACGTGAAGAAATGGCATCAAAAAAACGTATAGGATTTGCTTTAAAAACATTATTGGCTGATGCCAAATTACGAGAACATTTACTGGCATTGATTAATGGATTAAGAATGAGTTTCGCCAATATCCCTTTAGCTTTGGTCTGTCCATCGCCACACGCATGGATGATGCAAGCCTATCAAATGGTACATGGAACACAAAACATTCTTGAATTCGATGAAGATGATATTGATAGTGGTTCGGTTTATATCGCAGATTTTCTTCGAATTTTTGGTGACAGTGGTTTAGATATTCTACTGCTAAAAGAATCTGCAAATATTTCACCGATGCTTGAACTTTATCAATCGGTCATTAATGTTGCTACTCATTATCGTTGGGAAGTAGGCATTCATGTCACAGGTGAGATTGCAGAAAATAGTCTCGACTTTGTAATTTCCCCACAGCCAAATACCGTAGGTCGGGAGTTAGCGCCTGAATGCTGGATTGACGATACTGTACCTGATTATCCCAACAAGGGTTTTTTCTTTGTACGAGTGCCAGCAGATGCCAAACCTGAACGTGTCTTAGCACGGATTGCTCAGTTAAAAGCTTAGTACTTTGAGATGAGTATGTAAATTAGCGTATTCAGAAAGACATGGAGAACCTAAGGAGAAATAAACATGGTTATAGAAGGTGCGGAATTATGGCGACCACGCCAAGCATTTGCTGATGCTTCCAATATTCGTCAATACCAAAATTGGCTTAAAGTAGAATATGGCATTGAGACTGATCATTATGATGAACTTTGGCAGTGGTCAGTGAATCATACAGCAGATTTTTGGGCATCCATTTGGTCATATTTTAATGTGCAATCTGATACACCGTATAGTAGTGTCTTTAAACTTCCGCAAGATACGGAACAGTTTATGGGGACACAATGGTTTCCAGATTCAAAAGTAAATTACGCTGAACATTTATTAAGAGCAGAAGAAAAGTTAGGCGATCAAACGGTATTTCACCATTTATCGGAAACACGCCTTTTGGCACAAATGAGTTGGCGTGAACTCGGACGACAAGTACGTATTGTGGCAACCCAATTACGAGCTTTAGGGGTTAAAGCAGGGGATCGTGTAGTGTCTTATATGCCCAATCTACCTGAAACATCTATTGCCATGATGGCAACGGTTGCTATTGGTGCCGTATGGTCATCGGCTGCCCCTGAATTTGGTGTGAAAACTGTGATTGAACGCTTTTCCCAAATTGAACCTAAAGTATTATTTGCAGCAGATGGTTACCGTTTCGGCGGCAAAGATTTTAGCCGTGAAGATGAAGTTAAGCAGATTATTGAGGCATTACCCTCGCTAGAACATGTGATTTGGTTACCTTATCTAAAGCCTGATGCTACATTGCCAGCTTTACCAAAGTTATTTCCATGGTCAAGTTTGCTTGCACATAGAAATGTCCCCCATGAAGATT
Source organism: Acinetobacter sp. (assembly GCA_047605045.1). Lineage (GTDB taxonomy): Bacteria > Pseudomonadota > Gammaproteobacteria > Pseudomonadales > Moraxellaceae > Acinetobacter. The sequence goes on from JASGGM010000028.1 coordinate 8,607, forward strand.
TTAAATATGAACGTGTTGCCCATGATCATCCGTTGTGGATCGCCTTTTCATCAGGCACAACGGGTTTACCCAAAGCGATTGTACATAGCCATGTTGGAGTTTTGGTAGAGCATTTAAAATTAATGAGTTTCCACATGAATCTCGGTTCACAGTCCACCATGTTTTTTTATAGTACAACAGGTTGGATGATGTGGAACTTACTGCAATCAGCCTTATTGGTTGGCAGTGCAATCGTACTTTATGATGGTAACCCGACTTATCCAACTTCGGACTTCTTATGGCAACTGGCTGCAGTGACCAAAGCCACCAGTTTTGGGGCAAGTCCAACTTTTGTTCAGATGATGGAAAAGATTGGGCTAAAACCAAGTGAAAAATATGATTTATCGGCATTGGAAAGTATTTTAGTCTCTGGTGCCCCCTCGACCCCTGAAACCTTTGACTGGTTCTATCGTTGTGTTAAAAAAGACCTTTGGGTGACTTCGCAAAGCGGTGGCACAGAAATTTGTAGTGGTTTTGTTGGTGCTGCACCAACATTACCTGTGTATGCAGGCGAAATTCAAACTCGGATGTTGGGAATGGATGTACATGCATGGAATGAAGGGGGAGAAGAACTGATTGATGAAGTTGGTGAGCTGATTGTGGCAAAACCATTTCCCTCTATGCCAATTAAATTTTGGAATGATGAAGGCAATCAACGCTATCATGAATCCTATTTTGAAGTCTATAAAGGCATTTGGCGACATGGCGATTTTATCAAGATTAACCAGCGAGGTGGCTGTTATATCTATGGACGTTCCGATTCCACTTTAAACCGTTATGGTGTGAGAATTGGTACAGCTGAAATCTATCGTGCAGTGGAACAGATTGAGGAAATTGCTGATAGTCTGATTGTTTGTTGTGAATTGCCAGCAGGTCGGTTCTTTATGCCGTTATATATCAAACTTAAACCAGAGTTTGAATTAAATAGCGAAATCATCAAAAAAATTAATGCCAAGTTACGACATGATTGTAGCCCTAGACATGTGCCTGACCATATTTACGCCGTGCCTGCGATTCCTTACACGTTGACAGGTAAAAAAATGGAAGTACCTGTACGTAAATTGTTGATGGGGCAACCGCTGGAAAAGGCTGCAAGTCGTGATGCGATGATGAATCCTGATGCAATTAACTGGTTTGTGAATTTTGCTCAAACTTCAGAAGATTATGATTGGCGAGGGTATACTTTAAAAGCTTAATCTTCAGTCGTCCAAAATGGTTCAGTCAACATACCATCGTGGTATATTGCTGAATTTTTAACTTACCAATTTCATTTGTCGTGCTGCATTAATGGCTTGTAAACGACTATTAACGGCAAGTTTCATATAGATATTTTTTAGATGGAATTTCACCGTATTTTCAGAAACAAAAATATGTCGTGCGATTTCTTTATTCGATACCCCATTGGCAAGATAGATCAAAATATCTTTTTCGCGGTCGGTTAAGGGCTCAGTCGGTTGTAAACTATTGTTTTCTAATGTTTGCGGTATTGATTCAATTGGCTGACCTGCAATTTCAAGAAGCTGCGAGATAAATTTCTGTAATTTTGGTGATTTCTGTTGTTTCGTCATTTGTTCATCACACAATAATGCCAATAAGGGTTGACCCTCATCTAAAAATATTCGGATATAGCCTTCAGGTGCAGCTTTTTGTAATGCGCATTCTAGTGCTTGTTGTGCTAAATGTGTTGCACCTTGTCGCTGTTGAATTAATGCCTCCAGAATTGAAAGTTTCATGATGCGGAATACACTATTTTGTTGTTGTGCCTGAGCAAGTTCTGTTGAGAGTTTGGCTGCTGCCCATTCAAGATTACCACTATGTAAAGCGAGACGAATGGCACTAATGGCATCTCCCTCAAGAACTTCTGAGTAGATCATTGCATTTTCAGGTAAATTAAAATCAGGTTGGGACGGAATCCGATGATAAAGTGATTTGGCACGTTCAATATCCTCAATCATCAAGGCGCAACGGATTCGTTCCCAGAGGATAATGCGGTTAAGTCTTGACCAACCTGTAGTATGTGCTAATTCTTCCGCTTCATTGAGTATTTCTTCAGTACGATTCAGTTGTCCTCGTGCATGATAAGTACGCGCCATCGCAATATAACCCGCAGCCAAAAAATCTAGTAGTGCAGTACTTGAGATCATGTCTCTGTATTGGGTGAAAATTGTTTCTGCTGTATCTAAATCATTGTGTTCATATAGAGCTTGGGTATAACAAGAAGCAATGACAGCCGCCGCTACCGACTTACTATGGCTGTGATGTTGTTCAGTGAGCCCTATACGATAACGAGACAGAGCATCTTCTAGGCGACCTTGTATAAAAAAGGTCATGCCCAACAATGCTATTGTATAACCGCTACTAAATTCGGCACCACATTGGATATTATAGGTTTGGGCAATATTAAAACTATGTTGGGCATGATCAAAGTCACCACAACACAGCGCTTGATACATATTGACATTGGCAACGGCTGCCAATTCAAATGCACAAAAGCCTTGTAGATTTTTTTTATTGTCTTGTGATGAAGATTCAAGATCAAGGCTTTGTACAATCTCAAAGACTTGAGGAATATTATCGAGTGAAAGAGCCTGCATTAGACGAATTACACGAGTATCGGATGAATTATCTAACCGCTGCTCTAAAGTGGTAAGGATAGCATTAAGTTTATGATGTCGGCGTAAGAAGCTAAATGCCCATGAAATTTTGATAGCAAGCTCAGAATGTTTGACAATCTCATTCAATGGTAAAACAGCTGCCCAACGCTCTACTGTGGTTAAAAAACCATCTGCAATCAGTTCATCACACCAACGATTCATGATCAGGGTAGCAAAATCGTAATCTTTGGCAGCAATGGCATGATGCAGTGCATCTTCATCCATATTGTGATGATAGAACCATTCAGCAGCACGACGATGAACAAGATTTAATAATTCAGCAGATTGGCTATGTAGCTGTTCGCTTAAAAAGGATGAAAATAAAGTGTGATATTTAAACCAAGATAAATGAGGATCAAGTGAACGTAAAAATAAGCCTGATCGCTCCAAAAATAATAAAATACTTTGTGAGTTTTTCTGCCCTGTAATATGATCACAAAGAGGGGCAGATAAACGAGTCAGCACAGAAGTTAAACAAAGAAAATTTTGGATGTCAGGAGATTGTAATGATAAGACATTATCGGCTAAATATTCAGCCAGCTCCCTTGGACGATAGGACCACAGGTTATCCAATGATTGACGTATAGCAGGATTGACTAAACTTAAACGAAACAGTTGTAGGGCTGCGGGCCAGCCTTCAGTCTGTTGATAAATGATGTTCAGTTCTTCTTGATTGATTTTTAAATCGCTGGCTTGCGAAAAAAACTGTTCAGCTTCCTGAGGAGCAAAACATAAATTATCGGCATGTAAGATGAGTGCTCGATGACTGATGACAAAACGTGCCAATCCAATATCAGGTATAGTACGAGAACTGATGAAAATTGTAACATTATTTGGGATTCGCTCAAGTAATTCCCGAAATACTTTGAGTACATCACAGTTTTTTAAATGTTGTAACTCATCAAAAAACAAATGTACTGTCATGCCAGAGTACGTCAGACGATTGATTATCCAATCGGATAAATGCTGCTGCTTATCATGTGGGAGGATGATTGGCCTAGTCGTTTGATCGAGCAAAGCCTGAATTAAAGATTGCATATGAAGTGTGAATCGACGTAAATCATTATCTGCATCATCAAAATTTAGCCAGCCGGTCATAATCTTGTTTTTATCACTCATGCTTTTAGCTTGTTGTAGCAAAGTAGATTTGCCATGACCTGCAGGAGCTTGGATGATCACTACACTATAATAAGGTTCATGAAATATTTTTTTCAGTAAATCATCACGAATTACTGCATCAGAATAGGATTGAGGAGCAAGAAATTTGTGACTGAGCGCCTGTACTGTTGGTATGGAACACATTTCTATGACAACTGCCTCGTCGGATGGCATGTCATCAGGATGAGATGATTTATTGTTGAGGGTTTTATTGATGATATCCATATGCATCTACCTCTTTGTTTTACTCATTTATGAGGGCTAAATATTTAACCTAGTAGAAATAGAAACTTATATCCGTATAAGCTTTAAATAAGTCTTATTTAAATCGTTAAGACTTATTGATTGTATTGAATATTACACTATTTCTCAACGTTTAATCGATATGATCAAGTTTTTTACATACCAAAGAAATGTTTACGGGTATTAAAGGATTTCATAGTGCTATAATTTGTGTTTTTGTGAATTATTTTATTACGATCATTAATAGGACACTCTTCTCATTACGATCCTAATACGCTATTTAAAGTAGAATTTGTCATTAAAAAAGCAGAACCGAAGTTCTGCTTTTGATAATGCATTTAATTAGATTTTATCAATTAAATCATTAATTTGTTTTGCTTGTTCAGTGGCATTCCCTGTATAGGTTGCAGGTGTAAGTTCAGCAAGACGGGCGCGTTCTGCTGCAGGTACTTTTACAAGCTCATCACCATTGACGAAATTCACCATCATGTCACGTGTCATTGCTTGGCCACGTGTCAGTGCTTTTAATTTTTCGTATGGTTTTTCAATATTATAACGACGCATAACAGTTTGAATAGGTTCAGCCAGAACTTCTTGAGCCTGATTTAAATCTTCCAATAAGCGGTTTGCATTAAGTTCAAGTTTGCCGACACCTTTTAAGCAGGCATCAAAAGCAATTAAACTTTGCGCAAAACCTACCCCCATATTACGCAATACTGTTGAGTCGGTGAGGTCACGTTGCCAACGGGAAACAGGTAATTTTTCACCAAGATGTGACAATACTGCATTCGCAATACCTAAATTACCTTCTGAGTTCTCGAAGTCGATTGGGTTAACTTTATGTGGCATGGTTGAAGATCCGACTTCACCTTCTTTCAATTTTTGTTTGAAATAACCAAGAGAAATATAGCCCCATACGTCACGGTTAAAATCAATCAAGATAGTATTGAAACGACGTAAAGCATCAAATAACTCAGCCATATAGTCGTGTGGCTCGATTTGTGTGGTGTATGGGTTAAAGGTTAGACCTAATGATTCGACAAATGCTTGCGCATGTGCAGCCCAGTTGATTTCAGGGTATGCAGAAAGGTGAGCATTGTAGTTACCAACAGCACCATTGATTTTGCCGAGTAGCTCAACATTTTCAAATTGTTTAATCTGACGTGCTAAACGGTAAGCAACGTTTGCCATTTCCTTACCTAATGTGGTCGGGCTAGCAGTTTGACCATGTGTACGTGACAACATTGGTTGTTCGGCATGTGTTGTCGCTAAAGCAGAAATTGCAGTCAGAATTTGCTTCATACTGGTTAATAAAACGTCACGACCTTGTTTCAGCATTAATGCATGAGACAAGTTGTTAATGTCTTCCGATGTACATGCAAAGTGAATAAATTCCCCAGAATCTTTCAATTCATCGATGTGTGCAATTTTTTCTTTCAGAAAATATTCAACAGCTTTCACATCATGGTTGGTTGTGCGTTCAATTTCTTTAATGCGCAATGCATCTTGTTCAGAAAATGCTGAAACAATTGCATCAAGTGCTTGTGTCGTCGATGCAGAGAATTCAGCAACTTCATTAATTTCAGGGTGTTTTGCAAGCGCCTGTAACCAGCGAACTTCAACAGTAACACGTGCATGGATTAAACCAAACTCAGACAAATAAGGACGTAAAGCATCACACTTGCTTGCATAACGTCCATCTAAAGGTGAGAGTGCAGTTAAAGCGTTCATAAAGTTTCCTTCGATACGGTGCAAAACACCTAAATTAAAACCGACTAAAATTCAATTGCTTGATATTGTAAACGTGCAAGATTTTGAATTTCTCGCAAGAGTTTACGTTTTCCGAACACGAGTTGCATCGAATTTCCGCCCAGTTGTCGCCATAAATGCGCCATCTGTAAGCCTGTAAATAACGATGCACGAATACGATTGGTATGTTGACTATCTTTAAATGCCTCAGCATTGCCTCTGACTAAAATTCGAGGATTAATTTGTCCAGCTGTTTCAACATAAGCTTGTGCTAAATTTGCTTGAATACTGCTATGGAGATAGTTTTGATCAAAAAAGGACAATTGTCGTAAAATTTTTTGTTGGCATTTTTCTACTGTTTCTGCATAGTTTTGCTGACGATAGACCTTTTTTTCCAGTTGTAATAATGCCAAGGCATAAGTCATAGGAAGTTTGGCATTATTGAGTTTTGGAATTTTACTTTTAGGCATGGGAGTAAAGGGTTGAACGATACTTTGCTCTAATATTTTTAAACCAAGTGATAAATCGGTTAATTGGGAAAAAAAATCGAGTGTTTGGCTAGAACTGTTATTGGCTGGTCTGATATTCAAACTGGCTTTAATTAACTGTTCAAAATAAAAATTTCCAGTTTCATTTACTGCATTCAAACCGCCCATTGCCGTCATATGCGTCAGTTGTGCAGCCTGAAAAACTCCAGCTAATGCCAATATACGATTTTGCATATTGGTCAGTTGCTGAGGGTGCCGGAAAGGTAGATCAGCCATGCCGAGAGCGTCCTACAAAAAAGCAGGTTTAGGGGCATTGGTGCGTAAAATCACACCGCCACCTAAACAATTGTCATCAAGATAAAATACTACACTTTGACCTGGGGTTACCGCACGTTGGGGCTGATCAAATTCCACTCGAAGTCCTTGGTTACTAGTTTCATCACGGAAAATAGTACAGTACTGATCAGGTTGGCGGTAACGGGTCTTGGCGGTACAACGTAAACCCTGTTCAGGAATATCCTGTTCACCAGCTACCCAGTCTATCGTATCGCTCCACAGCTGTGTGCTTTGCATAAGAGGATGTTCATGTCCTTGACCGACCACTAAGCGATTACCATCAATATCTTTATGTAGAACGAACCATGCACCTTCATCGGCATTTTTCATACCGCCTAAACCGATACCACCACGCTGTCCCAATGTATAATACATTAAACCATGATGTTCGCCGACTTCTTGACCATTTTCTAACACAATTTTGCCTGGTTGAGCGGGTAGGTATTGTTTTAAAAAGTCATTGAATCGGCGTTCCCCAATAAAGCAAATTCCAGTAGAATCTTTCTTTCTCGCGGTTGCTAAGTCAAGTTCAGTTGCAATTCTTCGTACTTCTGGCTTTTCAATTTCACCAACAGGAAAAAGCGTTTTATTGATTTCCCGCCCATGTACCGCATGTAAAAAATAACTTTGATCTTTATTCTGGTCAAAGCCACGAAGTAAAGGTGCGTACGCTTCACCTTTAGAATTGTATTGTGTTTCACCACGACGGGTGTAGTGACCTGTTGCAATAAAATCTGCACCCAGCGTTAAAGCATGATCGATGAAAGCACGAAATTTGATTTCTTTATTACATAAGATATCTGGGTTCGGGGTACGACCAGCCGCATATTCGGCAAGAAAATGTTCGAAAACACGATCCCAGTATTCCATGGCAAAATTGGCAGTATGTAATTTAATGCCTAACTTATCGGCAACTGCTTGTGCATCGGCAAGGTCTTCAAGCGCCGTGCAGTATTCCGTACCATCATCTTCTTCCCAGTTTTTCATGAAAAGTCCTTCAACTTGATATCCTTGTTGAAGAAGTAGTGCAGCAGAAACAGAGGAGTCTACACCACCAGACATACCGACGATGACACGTTGTTGCA
>JASGGM010000029.1:0-16162 GCA_047605045.1 Acinetobacter sp.
ATATTTTTGATCATAATTTTCTCCAAATCTACATTTATCATAAAAATTAGATATAAGACACGAATGACTTGGTCATATATTAAATAAACTGTGACAATTTTTTGATACAATTTTTATTCACAATTTGATAACTTTATGTGAAGTTTTGATAAATATTTTTGAACCAATTTACTCTTTTTTAATTAAATAGTGATATATAATAAAATCTTACATTTATTACACCGTACAAAAAAAACTTAAATTCACACTTCGACTCACGATTACTACAATGTAATACAGTATTGACAAATTGAAATTATATTTACCTACTATTTTTAAACATCTGAAATTTTTAAACGCACGAAGTTGATTTTTAGTGTAAAATCAGCCTAATTTTTTGACTGGAATTTGGAAGAAGACAATGACTGAGCTTGCTACGATTATTGAACAAGCCTTTGAAAACCGTGCCAACTTTACAGCGGCAGATTGCTCATCTGAAATACGTGAAGCTGTTGAACAAGCCATTCAAGGTTTAGATAACGGCTCATTACGTGTTGCCGAAAAAATTGGTGGTGAATGGGTGGTTCATCAATGGTTGAAAAAAGCAGTGCTTTTATCTTTCAAATTAAATGATAATAAGCCACTTGAATCTGGCGATCTTGCTTTCTACGACAAAGTTGATACTAAATTTGCGGGCTGGACTGAACAACAATTTAAAGAAGCTGGTGTTCGTGTTGTTCCACCTGCCGTTGCTCGTCGTGGTAGTTTCCAGGCGAAGAATGTGGTGTTAATGCCTTCTTATGTGAATATCGGTGCTTATGTCGATGAAAACACCATGGTCGATACATGGGCAACTGTTGGTTCATGTGCACAAATCGGTAAAAATGTTCACCTTTCTGGTGGTGTAGGCATTGGTGGTGTACTTGAACCACTACAAGCCAATCCAACAATCATTGAAGATAACTGCTTTATTGGTGCACGTTCTGAAATTGTGGAAGGTGTCATTGTTGAAGAAGGTTCTGTCATTTCAATGGGCGTTTACATTGGTCAATCGACTCGTATTTACGATCGTGAAACTGGTGAAATCCATTATGGTCGTGTACCAGCAGGTTCAGTGGTTGTTCCTGGTAGCCTGCCTTCTAAAGATGGTAAATACAGCTTATATGCTGCTATCATTGTCAAGAAAGTTGATGCACAAACCCGTGCCAAAACTAGCCTCAATGATTTACTTCGCGAAGACTAATTTATCTTCCTATTAAGGAACTACAACATTAGCAGTTCCTCGTCTCTACGGTCCTCAGACCGTAGAGATTTTTGTTTTTACATGATGTGGTAATTTTTTATGAGTGCTCTTGTTCGTTCGACATCCATTCCTGTGACTGACCCAGCAGCAGGCTTACGGATTACCGAAATCTTCTATTCTTTACAAGGAGAAGCGAACACGGCTGGCCTGCCTACCGTCTTTATACGTTTAACAGGCTGTCCTTTACGTTGCACATATTGTGACACGACCTATTCTTTTGAAGGTGGTGAACGCCAATCGCTAGAGCACATCATTCAAACTGCACGTGATTTTCAAACCCCTTATATTTGTGTGACTGGTGGAGAGCCTTTAGCACAACCCAATTGTATTCCTCTTCTGAATTCGCTATGTGATGAAGGTTTTCAGGTTTCACTGGAAACAAGTGGCGCCTTAGATGTATCTAAAGTTGATAACCGTGTGTCTAAAGTGTTGGATTTAAAGACACCAACCTCGGGTGAATCGGCACGTAACTTACTCAGTAATCTTGACTTTCTCACCCCACACGATCAAATAAAATTTGTTATTTGCAACCGTGAGGACTATGAATGGTCTAAACAGCAAGTGTTTGAACATCAATTGCATCATAAAGCAGGCACAATCTGGTTTTCCCCTGCCTTTGCAGTGGAAAAAGGAAATGCCCGTTTACCCGCATTTGCCCGTGATTTAGCGCAATGGGTATTAGAAGATCATTTACCAGTACGGTTCCAGTTACAATTGCACAAACTGCTGTGGCAAGATGAAACTGGTCGTTGAAATTCCCCTATGCTCCCTTTTCTTGTACTGCTAATTGCAGTCATTCAGGGACTGTTTTACTACAATAGGTATTCCTATGGAAAATAATTCACGTCCTCGTGCCATTGTCTTACTTTCTGGTGGCTTGGATTCAACAACATGCTTAGCCTGGGCACAAGCCCGCTATGAATGTATAGCGCTTAGTTTTATGTATGGCCAACGCTCAACAACTGAACTTGATGCGGCAACTGCATTAACACAACGTGCTGGTGTGCAGCATCGTATTATCAATATTGATCTTGCCAATTTAGGCGGTTCAGCGCTTACAGACCATAGCATTGCTGTACCAGAACAAGCACAGGAAGGTATTCCAGTCACTTATGTTCCAGCACGTAACACGATTTTCTTATCTTATGCACTTGCTGCAGCCGAAGTTTTTTCTGCTGAAGCCATTGTCATTGGTGTCAATGCTGTTGATTATTCAGGATATCCTGACTGCCGCCCTGCTTTTATTGATGCTTTTGCGCATTTGGCAAGCTTAGCAACAAAAGCTGGTGTTGAAGGAAAACCACTTAAAATTGAAACACCTCTGTTACATTTATCTAAAGGGAATATAATACGACTCGGTCTAGAACATGGTGTAGACTACAGTCAAACAGTTTCTTGCTATCAAGCCGATGGTCAGGGGCGTGCATGTGGTAAATGTGATAGCTGTCGTTTACGCAAAGAAGGCTTTGCTGAAGCAGGTGTTGCAGATCCCACACGTTATACACCGTTATAAAAGGCATTTTTTATGAAATTTTTAAACACAAAACTTATTTTATCTACTGTATTTACAGCAGTTGCATTCACCTCAACCGTTTCTCATGCAGCAACTGATCCTTCAAAAAGTACCAATGTTCGCGGTACGCTTATTTCGAACTGTAAAGAAAATGCAACCAAGGGCGGTAAACTTTCAAGTGCCGAAGCTGATAAATTTTGTACGTGTCAGGTTGATGCTGAAGGCAGTTTAACAAAAGCACAAGAATGGCAAATTATCAGCACAGTAAATCAAAAGAAAAGCCCTAGTACGCTTCCTTTTGTTCAACAACAAAACAAGTCTATCCAAACCTGTTTTGGTCCACAGTTAACTTCTAAATTGAAAAGTTTAACTGAAGAAGCGATGAAAAATGCACAACAACAGCCGAAAAAGTAATTGAGTTTAAGACTTTAATGTCTTAGATTTTAAAATTAAACTAGCCATCAACACGATGGCTAGTTTTTTATTTTTAGGGTGAATCACATGCAAAACATACAACTTCCAAAGCAATCTTTTCCTGCGACACATGGCGAAATCAATTTAAGTGAGATTCCCGCTGAATGGTTAATCATTTATTTTTATCCCAAAGATTCTACGCCAGGTTGCACCGTTCAAGCGGTTGGATTCTCATGTCTTCATGACCAATTCGCTGAACTAAATACACAAGTAATTGGTATTTCTAGAGATTCTGTAAAAGCACACCAAAATTTCACTGAAAAGCAAAATTTAAGTATTGAATTGATCAGTGATAAAGAAGAAGTATTGTGCCAGTTATTTGATGTTATTAAAGAAAAAAATATGTATGGTAAAAAAGTGCTGGGTATTGAACGTTCGACGTTTATTTTTCACAACGGCACGTTAATTAAAGAATATCGTAAAGTGAAAGCAGCAGGCCATGCCGAACAAGTATTAGAAGATTTAAAAAATTTACAGGCGTCGTCTTAAAATTCTGCGCTAAGTACTTTTTGCTCTTGTGACCAAAGCGTACTTAGCCTCATTTTTAACTTTCTAAAGCGTCATGATCCCCATCTAAGAACTTTTGTTGTAGCTGGTGATAAACTTCATTATTCTGAAATGCTTGTAAAAATGCAATGCTGCCTTGTGGAAAATATTGCTGTTGGATTTCCCCACGATAATACGCTTCTCGTAATGGTGTTGCAGAAATTGAGCCTTGTAAGCTATCCAGCTCATGCAATTTCCATTCTGGAAATAATGCTAAATAATAGGAAGAATCATCTTTAAAGTGGCCAATTAATCCCACTTTACTATTCATTTGTACTTTCTCAGCAACTTTTTCTTTGACTTGCTTCACCCATTTTTTATCATCATAAACATCAACAATATGTACAAATTTAATTCGTTGTTGCTGTTCCAATGAAAAATTGGACAAAATCATTTGTTCCCGCTCAACAGCTAAAAAAGGATTTTTAATATTGCGCTCTGCTTGGGCTGAGCCTAAGGCAATAATAACATTCTGGCTTTCTTGTAATGCAATTTCAATTGTCTGCATATGCGCCAAATGAAAAGGCTGAAATCTACCAATAAACACCAGATAATCAAATAGATACATAATTAAATTCTATCATAAATTTGCCGATGGCAAAGTCACTGTCAAAATACTGTAAAAATCATAACAAGTAATTGTATTCAGTTCACCACCATGCCGAACAAATCATCGTAATTTGTTGCATTCCTAATGCCTTACTATACGATGTTGAGTATTTGCAAAAATTCAAAAGCGGGTTCTTCATAGGGATGACTCGCTCTTAATGCTTGAGCAACTGCCAGCGCATGCTCTTCTTCAACAATAGTTTCTACGCGCCATTCATCTACCTGTTCCAGCCGATCTCTCTGGCCAAGAAAAGGGTTGGCGTGTCCAACTGGTTTAAATTGACCAATCCCTTTGACTTGCCATGCGCATTGTTCATAGTGTCCAATACCACCTGCCCCTGCGGCAAAAATAGCAGTTTTTGTCACTTCCAAATGCGTTTCAGGAACATAGTAAATGAGTTTGAGCATTTCTAAACTCCAAAAAAAAGAAATCCACTATTACAGTGGATTTCTAAATAATGTATTAACCAATAAACTTCCGAGCATTGCGGAACATACGTAACCAAGCTCCATCTTCAGTCCACTCCTCAGGTTTCCATGAATGTTGAATTGCACGGAATGTACGCTCAGGATGTGGCATCATGATGGTCGCTCGACCATCGGTTGAAGTTAATCCAGTAATCGCATCTGGTGATCCATTCGGATTCAATGGATATTGCTGTGTTGGATTGCCCTGACTATCGACATAGCGCAACGTCACTTGAGCATTATCACGTAAAGTATCAAGCTGACTTTCACTTGCCACTAAGCGTCCTTCACCATGTGCAACAGCAATTGGGAGAATTGAACCTTCCATATCTTGCAATAAAACCGATACTGATTTTTCAACACGAACGTTGACTGCACGTGCTTCAAATACCTCGGATGTATTGCGATGGAAACGTCCCCAGCTTTCCGCGCCTGGAATCAGACCAGAAAGTTGTGACAACATTTGACAACCATTACAGATCCCTAAACTAAAGGTATTTTCACGGTTAAAGAAGGTCTGGAATTGATCACGTAATTTTGCATTGAACAATACTGATTTTGCCCAGCCGCCACCAGCACCAAGTACATCACCATAAGAGAAGCCACCACAGGCAACTAAGCCTTCAAACTCGTCTAAGCTGACACGTCCTGCAAGTAAATCACTCATGTGAACATCAACCGTCGAGAAGCCCGCTTTGTCAAACGCAGCTGCCATTTCAACATGTCCATTCACGCCTTGTTCGCGCAAAATTGCCATGCTTGGACGACCTAAGTTTAAGAATGGTGCTTCAATAGCTTCATTCAAATCAAATGTTGGTCGCGCAATTAAACCTTGATGCTTTTTATCTGAAATTAATGCAAATTCCTGATCTGCTGTTTCAGCGTTATCACGTAACCGCTGAATTTGATGTGACACCTCTGCCCAAGCTTGTTGTAACTCAGCACGCTCAAGTGTCAAATCATTCACATTAAGTTGATCTGTGTTGTTTACCTGCCCCACTAAGGTAATGGCATCTTTTAAGTTTGAAGCAGAAAGTTCAGCTTGTAGTGCATCCCAATCACTTGATTTAATTTGTAAAACCGCACCAATTTCTTCGGCAAACAAACTATTTATCGTTTGTGGTACCAATGCAACACCTAAACGTGATGCAAACATCATTTCAGCAACTGTGGCCAATAAACCACCATCACCAATATCATGATAGGCTTGAATCAAACCACGATTGTTCCAGTCTTGAACCAATGCAAAGAAATCTTTCAAATCAGTAAAGTTATCGACATCTGGTGCTGTGGTACCAATAGCCTTATAAACTTGTGCAAGAATAGATGCACCTAAACGGAATTGGCCCTTCGATAAATCGATACGAACCAATACAGAACCATCAATTGCTTTAAGCTCTGGTGTTAGGGTTTTACGTACATCATTCACTGGCGCGAATGCAGTAATCACCGCAGACATTGGCGACGTTACAGATTTGTCCTGACCATTGTCATTCCATGTTGTGCGCATTGACAATGAATCTTTACCCACTGGAATAGCAATCCCTAAAGCAGGACACATTTCCATACCAATCGCTTTAACACCTTCAAACAACGCTTGATCTTCGCCATCTGTTCCTGCAGCTGCCATCCAGTTTGCAGAAAGTTTAATATCACTAATTTGCTCAATATTGGCAGAAGCAATATTGGTAATGGCTTCTGCAACAGCAAGTCGTGCTGATGCAGCAGGATTGATTAATGCAACAGGTGGACGCTCGCCCATCGCCATGGCCTCGCCTGTAAATCCTTGCAAACTAGTCGTCGTTACAGCTGCATCTGCGACAGGCACTTGCCAACGGCCCACCATTTGATCACGCGCTACCATCCCTGTGATCGAGCGATCGCCAATCGTAATCAGGAATGATTTTGATGCAACGGTTGGATTTTTAAGCACACGGAAAATCGCATCTTTGAGATCAATCGTATCGATATTAAATTCGTTGCCTTGACGAGCCTTGCTGTCATACGAACGCTGCATACGCGGTGTACCGCCCAGCATCACTTGCATTGGAATATCAACAGCTTTGTTATCAAACAATGGATCTTCAACAGTTAAATGACGTGCTTCAGTCGCTTCACCCAATACTGCAAATGGGCAACGCTCACGTTCACAAATCGCTTCAAATTGCTTTAACGATTCTGGGCGAATGGCCAATACATAGCGTTCTTGCGCTTCGTTCGACCAAATTTCCATTGGGCTCATGCCCGGTTCAAGCGATGGAATTTTACGCAAGTTCAATACTGCGCCTAATTCATGGTCGTTCACCAATTCAGGCATGGCATTGGAAACACCACCTGCACCAACATCGTGAACAGAAACGATTGGGTTAAAATCTTCCAAACGCCAGCATGTATCAATCACTTCCTGACAACGACGTTCCATTTCAGGGTTATCACGCTGTACCGAAGCAAAATCAAGGCTCTCCCCCATGGTACCACTGGCTACAGACGATGCAGCACCGCCACCTAAACCAATCAACATGGCAGGGCCACCCAGTACAATCAGTAAATCGCCCGGCTGGATTGCATCTTTTTCTACATGGTCTGGACGAATATTACCAAAACCACCTGCAATCATAATCGGTTTATGGAAACCTTTGACTTCACCGTTGACGTTTTGTTCAAAGGTACGGAAATAACCATTTAAGTTTGGACGACCAAATTCGTTGTTAAACGCTGCACCGCCCAAAGGCCCTTCAATCATAATTTGTAACGGAGATGCCATACGCGATGGTTTACCGTATTGTTCTTCCCATGGTTGTTCAAAACCTGGAATATTCAGGTTAGACACCGTAAAACCTGTTAACCCAGCTTTTGGCTTACCACCACGACCTGTTGCACCTTCATCACGAATTTCACCACCTGAACCTGTGGCAGCACCCGCAAATGGAGAAATAGCGGTCGGATGGTTATGCGTTTCCACTTTCATTAAAATATGCGCAGCTTGGCTTTTATATTTATAAATATAATGCCCTGTTTCTACATCCAATTTTGGATAAAAGCGCATAGTGTCATAGCCAACAATCACTGAGGCATTATCTTTATAGGCCGATAACACATCTGTTGGAGATTCTTTATATGTATTTTTAATCATTTGGAACAAAGACAATGGTTGTACTTCACCATCAATCGTCCATTGTGATCCGAAGATTTTATGACGACAGTGTTCTGAGTTGGCCTGAGCAAACATCATCAACTCAATGTCATTCGGATTACGCCCCAATTGTGTAAAAGCATCGGTCAAATAATCAATTTCTTGTTCAGACAATGCAAAACCAAATTCTTGATTGGCCTGTACCAAAGCTTGTTTACCTTGCCCTAAAATATCGATGCTATTCAGTGGCTTTGGCTCAGTTTCGGTAAACAAAACTTGCGCATCTTCAAATTGTGAAAATACATTTTCTGTCATACGGTCATGCAGAACTTGCTTCACTTCCGCACTTACAGCTGTAACACCTTTTAGCGTAAACAAAATACCACGTTCGACACGATGCACAGGGCTATTACAATTTTTAAAAATATCAATCGCTTTCGATGACCATGGCGAAATTGTACCTGCGCGTGGCGTCACCAATATTTGAACTTCATCACTGGCTGGTTGGCGCAAGTCGAACGACGCACCATCGTTCAAAAGTTGTAAGGCAGATTGATGTTGCTGCTCGTCGAGCGATTGATCAAACAAATAAACCCATTGGCTGTCAAAAGATTGAACGGAACTAATTGACGTTAGACGTGTTAATAGTTGAGTTTTCTTAAAAGAAGAATGTGCTGCTGCACCGGCCACAATAAACATGTTGATTTTGGCTCCACGGGCAGGTGATTAACCGTACCACAATGTGACTTTAGAGAGAGCGCATATTCTACTTCGATTTCAGCTTTTGGGCTAGATCATCCGCACCTTGTTTATTGTTTTTATTACAAAGCAGAACCTTCTACGTTAAAAAATGAACCAACAGCGTAACTAAACAGCATCGCTAAAATGCCCCATGTGACCACCCGTACTGCTCCTTTTACAATAGAACTTCCACCTGCATAGCTTGCAATCGCTCCCATCACAGCCAGAGAGATCACACCCACAATAGCAACACTATATTGTAAGTCCTGTTGTGGCAGAAAAATTATGGCCAATAAGGGACATGCTGCACCCAATGAAAAAGATATTGCAGAAGAACACACCGCTTGTATTGGATTTGCCATTGTTTGTTCTACAATCCCAATTTCGTCACGAGCATGCGCCTGTAACGCATCATGTTGTGTCAGTTGTTGTGCAACCTCTGTGGCCAATGCTTTGCTCAACCCGCGCTGCACATAAATACCTATTAGTTCTTTTAATTCTTGTTCGGGATTATGATGTAGCTCATGCGCTTCCATTTTTAAATCTGCTTTTTCAATATCTTGTTGCGATTTAACCGAGATATATTCCCCTGCTGCCATCGATGCAGCCCCAGAGATCAAGCCTGCAACACAGCTAATCAATAAAGTATGACTAGATGCACCGCTGGCTGCCATCCCTATTACTAAACTGGTCACCGAAATAATACCATCATTTGCACCAAGCACAGCCGCACGTAGCCAACCAGAACGTTCCGTGTAGTGACTTTCTGCATGATGGGAATATCGGGTCATGGTGGTTACTCAAACAATTTTAGCGATGAATTTATATTTTATATAACATGCCAATGAATGAATTTCGACAATTTTGCACTATCACGACACATTATGACTTTTTACACTAGAGCGATATCATTTTTTTTGGCATCATGAAACAGTCTGCACACAATGATTCTTTTGTTCCAATCTGCACCAAAATAGGAAAAAAACTGAGTAAATGAAACAAATGCGCTGGTTGGAGTTGCTTTCAGCAATTCGTCTTGGAACAAAAAAAAGTAGCAATGAGCTTGGACGTAGTCCTTTTCATAAAGATTATGATCGTATTATTTTCTCGCAAAGTTTTCGTCAACTCAATCGAAAAACACAGGTTCACCCACTCACACAGCATGATGGTGTGCATACCCGTTTAACCCACTCCTTAGAAGTATCGTGTATTGGTCGCTCACTTGGCATGTTGGCTGCTGAAAAAATCAAACATGATCTGCCTGCATGGATTTCCCCTGCCGATGTCGGTGCGATTATTCAAGCCGCCTGTTTGGCACATGATATCGGAAATCCACCTTTTGGTCATGCTGGAGAATATGCCATTCGTGAATGGTTTGATGATGCAGCACATAGTAATTTTTTAAATGAACTTAGCCCAGAAGAACAAGCCGATGTACGTCAATTTGAGGGCAATGCACAAGGTTTACGATTACTCACACGCATTGATTATCACCCTGATGATGGCGGTATGCGCTTAACTTGTGCCACTCTAGGCGCCTATTTGAAATATCCTTGGTTGGCGAAATCCATTGATGCCCAAGGCGAACGCCCCTCCCATCAACGGGAAAAATTTGGTTGTTATCAGTCGGAAAAACAAATTTTACAAGATATTGCTGAAAAACTTGGGCTTATTCAACTGGGCGAATACCATTACTGCCGACATCCACTTACCTATTTATTAGAAGCAGCCGATGACATTTGCTATGCCTTAATTGATTTAGAAGATGGCATTAGTTTGAATATGCTGACCTATCAGGAAGTTGAGCCTATTTTTCTGAATCTCATTGCAGATTATGGCATTCCCAGCGAATTATCATTACCGTGGAGTACATGGCAACAAAAAATTGCAGCGCTGCGTGGTCGAGTGATGAAACGCTTGGTCGCCGAAGTGAGTCTTGCGTTTGCCAAGCATCAATATGAAATTCTAACGGGTCAACTTGAAGGTGCATTATTACAATACTGCTCAAAAGATATTTCCGAAGGTATTCAACAAGCAAAAAATCTAGCACGAGAAAAAATTTTTGCGCATCGACAAAAGCTTGATTTAGAAATTGTGGCACACATGAGTTTGCAACACATATTGGATGCTTTCATTCCATTGACCGTTCCTGATAAAAACTTAAGTTTCAAGGAACAACGTTTGATGTCAATTTTACAGCAATCTGGTGCACATTTTGAACACAGTCATTATCAAAATATCATGCAAGTACTAGACATTATTAGTAAATTCTCAGACCATCAGGCCTACAATCTTGCTCAAGTTTTGCAAGGTCATAAAATTGAGTTGTTGTGATCCAAGCATTGATTAAGTCATTATTTTAAATGTATTTTTACCCAAGGCTTTATTTAGCTCAAAATTAGATTTTACTCTACGTAAAAAATATAATCCTAGACAAAATTTTTAGATACTATCAGACATGCATACATTCACTACAAGGAATTAATATGAGCAATGCATTATGGGATATTGTCGATCATTATTTTAATGAACACTTACTGATAGAAGATGACGCATTACAGCACGCCTTAACCTCTAGTCATGCAGCCAACCTACCTTCTTTTAATGTTGCCGCTAATCAAGGAAAATTATTACAATTATTGGCACAGATACAAGGTGCAACACGTATTCTAGAGATAGGCACTTTAGGTGGATATAGTACAATTTGGCTGGCAAGAGCATTGCCAGCGCATGGACAACTCATTACTCTGGAATTAGAACCACATCATGCCCGCATTGCACAGGATAATATTGCCTATGCTGGCTTGACCGAGCAAGTTAGTATACTTGTCGGTAACGCACGACAATCCCTTCAACAATTAGTGAATGAACAACAAACTGCCTTTGATTTTATTTTTATCGATGCTGATAAGCCTAGTAGTACTATTTATTTTAAATTTGCCTTACAGCTCTCGCGAATTGGTACAGTCATTGTTTTTGATAATGTTGTCCGTGAAGGCAAAGTTGTAAATCATGATAGCCAAGATGATCGAGTATTAGGGGTAAGACAACTGGTTGATGAACTTGCCCAAGAAAAACGTATTCAGGCAACTGCCCTACAAACCGTTGGAACTAAAGGTTATGATGGGATAATTATTGCGCGGGTAATTGCGTAGCAATGTAAAATGATGCACTGATCAAATGAATGATTGAAGCAATCAAATCGACTCATCTTTTAATTACTTAAAATATAATAGACATGTTCTATAGAACATGTCAGGCACTTCTTAAAAGAGTCACTATTAAAATATCTCGCCAATATATTTTATTAAAATGCTATCGTGAACGCTGGCCTAAAGTGACCCTATTTTCCAAGTCCGTCTCTTAGATAAAAAATTAAACCAGCAGCCTCGTGCTATTATCCATATAATAACAACCTACTAACTTATTAATCATCCTGAAACTATACTTATGATTGGTTCCTTAACAGGTGAAATTCTTCATCTTGAAGCCCCAACTGTGCTTCTCAATGTACACGGCGTTGGCTATGAAATAGATACGCCACTTTCAACTTTTTGCCAATTACAAAAAGGACAAAAGGTGACACTATGGACGCACTTAGTCGTTCGTGAAGATGCGCATCAATTGTATGGCTTTTTAGAAGCACAAGAGAAAAGCATTTTTCGCACATTGCTGAAAGTGAATGGCGTTGGTCCAAAAATGGCATTAGGTATTTTATCTACGCTCAGTGTAGCATTGTTGGTGCAAACCATTGAACACGATGATATTAATACTTTAATTAAAGTGCCGGGTGTTGGTCGAAAAACGGCTGAACGCTTACTGATTGAATTACGAGATCGCTTTAAAGGTTTTGGTCAATCCAGTACAACAACAAATGCCAGTGGCGTTCAACTGAACGTCAACTCCGCCATTACTGAAGCTGAAGCCGCATTGCAATCGCTTGGGTACAAACCTATTGAGGCACAAAAAGCCATTGCAGCCGTGAAAGACCAGTATTCTGATGTTGCTGAACTCATTCGTGCAGCACTGAAGTCTATGATGAAGTAAGCTATACCCAACTTTAAAACCTTTTTAAGATAGCCAACATGCAAGATCGTTTAATTAGTGGCACAGAAAAACCAGAAGATCAAATTGATCGTGCCATCCGTCCAGCCACACTGTCCGATTATGTCGGACAACCTGTGGTGCGAGAGCAAATGGAGATTTTTATTGGTGCAGCGCGGGGTCGTGGCGAAGCTTTAGATCACACCTTGATTTTTGGTCCACCTGGACTGGGGAAAACAACACTTGCCAATATTATCGCCAAAGAAATGGGCGGCAATTTAAAGTCGACCTCTGGTCCAGTGTTGGAACGTGCAGGTGATTTAGCTGCTTTGCTTACCAATCTGGAAGAAGGCGATGTTTTATTTATTGATGAGATTCATCGACTCTCACCTGTCATTGAAGAAATTCTCTATCCTGCAATGGAAGATTATCAACTCGACATTATGATTGGTGAGGGCCCTGCTGCCCGTTCAATCAAATTAGATTTACCGCCCTTTACACTGGTTGCAGCCACAACACGGGCAGGCTTACTCACATCTCCACTACGTGACCGTTTCGGTATCGTGCAACGTTTAGAATTTTATTCAGTTGAAGATTTAACCTCGATTGTCAGTCGTTCTGCCTACTTAATGGACGTACCGATGACAAATGAAGGTGCCAATGAAATTGCCCGCCGTTCACGGGGAACACCGCGTATTGCCAATCGGTTACTACGCCGTGTGCGTGATTATGCACAAGTCAAAGGGACTGGTGAAGTCAATCATGATATGGCTCAACGCGCACTCGATATGCTGAATGTAGATAAAGCAGGTTTAGACACCCTAGACCGTCGTTATCTAACCATGTTGCTTGAACGCTTCGATGGTGGTCCAGCAGGTGTCGAAGCACTTGCCGCAGCAATGGCTGAAGATAGTGGTACTTTAGAAGATGTAATTGAACCTTACTTGATTCAGCAAGGTTACGTGATGCGCACTGCAAGAGGGCGTATTGCGACCAATCAATCTTATATTCAGTTTGGACTAGATATTCCTGAACAGCGATAATAATTGCTGTTCAAAATGAGCAGAAGCTCAATCAATGACGTTGATGAAGTTCGCTTAATCGACGCCCAAACATGAACATTTGTTCATGTTGCAACACAATGATTAATGGAAATTTTTATGGCAAATCGTTTTGAATTCAACATTCGTGTCTATATCGAAGATACCGATGCTGGAGGTATTGTCTACCATGCAAACCATATTCGTTATATGGAACGTACCCGTACAGAATGGCTTCGTGCATCGGGGATTGACCATTACTGGCACCAAAACGATTATAATTTTGTGGTCCATAAAATTAGCTTAAAATATTCACGCCCCATTCTGATGGATGATTTAATCACAGTAAGTGCCAGTGTTATTTCTTGTAAAACCGCCTCTTTTGTATTGCAACAGGAAATTTATCGTGGTGAAATCTTGCTTGCATCAGGTGAAGTTGAACTGGCATGCATTAACAAAGATATGCTTCCTTGCAAACTCCCTGAACAAATCCGTCAATTGATCCGTAAAGAAATGGAACAAGACTAAATAAAGTGACCGTGTAATTATGGCAAATCCTATCTCAACTACTTCTACGCTACATATCTCCGATTTAATTTTACAAGCAAGTCCTGTCGTACAAATTGTGATGTTTATATTATTATTGGCATCATTATTAAGTTGGTATCTCATTGCCAAATTACACATGAACTTTAAAAAAGCCCAACAACAAGATGAGCATTTTCAGAAAATTTTCTGGTCGGGTGCAGAACTGAGTACGCTCTATAACAATGCCCAACTCAATTCTAAACGTAATGGGCTTGAAGATATTTTCTATCAAGGTTTAGGCGAATTTCTTAAATTGAAAAAACGTCATGCAACGTTGGCACAAAATATTGAAGGAACCGAACGGATTTTACGCGTCGGATTAAGCCGTGACCAAGCTGTAATGGAACGAGGTTTAAACATCTTAGCCAGTATCGGCTCTGTCGCACCTTATATTGGTTTGTTTGGAACAGTTTGGGGAATCATGAATGCCTTTATTGGATTAGCAGCCGTCGATCAGGTCACTTTGGCTACTGTAGCTCCTGGTATTGCCGAAGCTCTGATTGCAACAGCCATCGGTTTGTTTGCCGCAATTCCTGCAGTGCTTGCATTTAACCACTTTACGACAAAAAGTGAAGTAATCTACGGAGATCGCGCTTTATTTGCCGAAGAAATGGTGGCTTTATTGCAACGACAATCTTTGGGTTCTATACAGGAAACTGAATGATGGCGATTCAACGATCTAGTACTTTTGCACGGATTAAAAAGCCACTAAAAAGTGACATGAATGTCGTACCTTACATTGATGTAATGTTAGTACTTCTGGTTATTTTTATGGTTACTGCTCCCATGATTACCAGTAGCATTAAAGTGGACTTGCCTCAAGCGAACAGTACACCCTTTGAATCGAAACAAACACCTGCGATTGTCACGTTGAATCAAGATGGTCAATATTATCTAAATTATCAAGATTACAAAAATGATCAGGCCATGAATTTAGATGAGCTAAAGCAAATATTGAAACAAGTGCAACAACAGAACGAGCAACACCAACAACAACTAACCGTTTTGGTCAATGGAGATAAATCTCGACCTTATGGTGATGTTGTTGCATTAATGTCAAGTTTGCAAGATGCAGGATTAAGCCAGGTTGGCTTATTGACTGAGCCAGTGAAGTAGATTCATGAAGCAATTCGAAAAACCACCTTTTGAAAAAAATGCAATCGCCATTGGTTTTACCCTTGGCGTACATGCTGTTGCAATCATTGCTTTGCTATATTTGGGGATGAGTAAACCACCCGAACCTCCTAAAAAATTAAAAACATTTTTAGTGACCCCCGAATCATTGAATATGCAACAAAACCAAGAAGCGGCAAGTCCAACGCTTACAGATGCTCCATCACATGAAGCTCCTGCACCAACGGCACCATCTACAGAAAGTCATACAACCGACCCTCTGCCTGACACAACACCATCACCACAACAATTACAACAACAGGCGCAAGCATTGGCGGCTAAACAACTTGCCGATACTAAAGCCAAACAACACGCTGAAGATTTATTAAAAAAACAAGCACAGGCAAAAGCCGAAGCTGAAATTCAACGTAAACAAATCGAAGCGAAGCGTCAGGCGGAGCAAGCTGAAAAAGCACAACAACTTGCCCAAGCCAAAGCAGATGCTCGTGAACAAGCCAATGCCGATGCGAAACGCAAGGCTGCTGAACTTGCCAAACAACAAGCCCAGCAAGCAAAAGAACAGCTTGCGGCAAGAAACGAAGCAAAACTAA
>JASGGM010000030.1:0-15878 GCA_047605045.1 Acinetobacter sp.
TGGGCCTGATCGGTCGCGATTAGAGCAATTGGATGTCGATCATCAGGTTATCTTTACAGGTGCATTAACGGGGCAGTTTTTGGCAGAAGCCTATGCCAGTAGTGATGTATTCGTATTTGCCAGTCGTGTTGAAACGTTTGGTAATGTAGTTTTGGAAGCTATGGCCAGTGGGTTACCAGTTATTGCTTACGATTATGCTTGTGCACATCAATATATAAAACACGCTGAAAGTGGCTGGTTGTTTGATGTGCAAGATGAAGTTGGTTTTTGTGCGCAATTGATGCGTATTCCAGATGTACAAACATTACGGGTAATGGGAACTGTTGCAGTTGAAGCTGTGCAGCAAGTGGGTTGGCAACGACCAGTACAACAATTTGAGCAAGCGCTATATCACGCACTTCAGGGATGCCAGTATCGCGCAGTTTGATGGATACGCTGTAGGAGAGAACGTAATGAGATTAGAAAAAGCGAAAGTCTACATACAGGATCTTGACTTAAAAGGATGTTTGTACCTCAATCATTTTTCACATTCACAACGCATTTGTCATTTTTTTAAAATTATTAGCCGATTGGGGGATGGTGCTTTTTGGTATGTTATGTTGTTTTTGGTATGGGGAATGCAGGGGTTGGCCTATACCCTGCAGGTGATTTATTTGGTCGTTGCGGGTTCTATTGGAACGGGCTTATATAAACTCTTAAAACACAAAACCGTTCGTCCTCGACCTTATCAAGTCCATCAGGTGATTATTTTGGGTGAGCGACCACTTGATCATTTTAGTTTTCCATCTGGTCATACCTTGCATGCTGTTTTGGCGACGGTTACATTAGGCTATGTACAGCCATTTCTATTGTTATTAATGTTGCCGTTTACATTATTGGTTGCATTATCTCGTATGATATTGGGTTTGCATTATCCTACCGATGTATTGGTGGGTGCGCTATTAGGTGCGACGGTAGGTGGGCTTAGTATTTTGTGTGCACCAATGTGCGGTCTCACACTTTAAATCTGAAATTTGATAAAATGTGACCTCATTAAATTTAAAACTTAAAAGAGTAGGACATCTATATGGGTTTGCGTTGGACGGATAGCATTGATATTGCGATAGAGCTTTTAGAAGCACATCCCGAAGTTGATCCGCAATGGATACGATTTACCGATTTACATACATGGGTAATCAATTTACCCGATTTTAGTGATGACCCTGAAAAATCAACAGAAGGCTTGCTTGAAGCAATTCAAATGGCCTGGATTGATGAAGCGAACTAAATACTGCAAAAAATTAGAATTTTTACATTTCATCTGCTGTTAAACTTTGTCGTTATCGGTATAATGCGGCAAAAATTTATCTCTAAAATTGAGTTGAGGAGCCAATATCATGGCAATCGAACGTACTTTATCTATCGTTAAACCAGATGCTGTTGCTAAAAACCACATTGGTGACATTTTTGCTCGTTTCGAAAAAGCGGGTCTTAAAATTGTTGCAACTAAAATGAAACATTTGACTCAAGCTGAAGCAGAAGGCTTTTATGCAGAACACAAAGAACGCGGTTTCTTTGCTGATCTTGTTGCATTCATGACTTCTGGTCCAGTTGTTGTATCTGTACTTGAAGGTGAAAATGCTGTTCTTGCTCACCGTGAAATTTTGGGTGCAACGAACCCGAAAGAAGCTGCGCCTGGTACAATCCGTGCAGATTTCGCTGTAAGCATCGATGAAAATGCTGCTCATGGTTCTGACTCAGTTGAATCTGCTGCTCGTGAAGTTTCTTACTTCTTCGCGCAAACTGAAATCAGTCCGCGTACACGTTAATCGACGCATTTAAAACCAGATAAGTGTTATAATACTTATCTGGTTTTTTTATTTCTGAAAATATCTCGGCATTTCTTGCCGTTTTTTCATCTCTGACATAGTTTAGGTAATACTCATGGCTCTTGAAGCAGTTGGTTCATCATTGGTTGTAGATGGGCAAAACAACACCGCCAAAATGCAACAGCCTGCGAATTCAGTAAAAAAGGTCAATTTACTTGGCATGTCACGGGCTGAATTAGAAAAATTCTTTGAAGACTTGGGTGAAAAGAAATTTCGCGCAGGTCAGGTTATGAAGTGGATTCACCAATTTTTTGTGACTGATTTTGCTGAAATGACAAATATTTCAGGAAAGCTACGTGAAAAACTTGAACAGCGCTGTGAAATTAAGGCGCCAGAAGTAGTTCATCGCCATTACTCTAAAGATGGTACGCGTAAATGGGTGTTCCGTGTAGGAGAAGGTGAGGGATCGCTGGTTGAAACAGTACTCATTCCTGCCGATGATAAAACAGGGGCACGTAAAACGCTGTGTGTTTCATCGCAAGTGGGATGTGCACTCGATTGTTCATTTTGTTCTACAGGCAAACAGGGTTTCCAACGTGACTTATTGCCTGATGAAATTATTGGACAACTGTGGGTAGCGAATCAATCCTACATGGAAGATGTCCCTGTCGCTGAGCGTACGCGTTCGGTAACCAATGTGGTGATGATGGGTATGGGTGAGCCATTACTTAACTTTAAACCTGTTGTACAGTCGATGTCAT
Organism: Acinetobacter sp.; assembly: GCA_047605045.1. GTDB lineage: Bacteria > Pseudomonadota > Gammaproteobacteria > Pseudomonadales > Moraxellaceae > Acinetobacter. The sequence goes on from JASGGM010000030.1 coordinate 2,570, forward strand.
TGATGCTTGATGATTTTGCTTATGGGATGTCGAAACGCCGTGTGACTTTGTCTACATCAGGTGTTGTGCCCATGATTGATAAATTGGCAGAAGAGCTAGATGTGGCGTTGGCGATTTCACTACACGCACCGAATGATGCATTGCGTGATGAGTTGGTGCCGATTAATAAAAAGTATCCACTTGAACAGTTAATTGCAGCTGCGCAACGTTATATTGCAAAAGATGGCAATGAAAGTGCAAGAAAGCATGTCACCATTGAGTACGTAATGTTGGATGGCGTAAATGATAAACCAGAGCATTCACAACAATTGATTAAATTGTTGAAAAACCTACCGAGTAAAATTAATTTAATTCCTTTTAATCCTTTCCCTCACGCACCTTATGGGCGTTCGAGTCGTAATCGCATTATGGCATTCCAAAAAGCATTATCAGATGCGGGTTTTGTCTGTACGATTCGCCAAACAAGAGGGGATGATATTGATGCAGCTTGTGGACAATTGGTTGGGCAAGTGGCTGATCGGACACGTCGTGCTGCACAATGGAAGAAGAAAATTGAACAACAAAATGAGATTGTGCGTACTCAGGGATAATATTGGTGGGGAGAGAGAATTGCAGTGTTGATTAGTCATCTTCAACGATTTTTATATGCTGCACCCTTGCTTGTGTCTGTCTGTGTTTTACAAGCATGTGTGAGTCAGACACCTGCCAAAGTCAAATCAGATCCGCAACGTGTGATAGAAATACGCACACAAATTGCAGCTGAGTACTTGCGTGTTGGTGATCTGGATGCCGCGAAGCGAGCGCTGGATGAAGTGTTCGCCAAAGACAGTAGAAATGCGCAAGCAAATATGCTGATGGGGGTTTTATTGCAACAAGAAGGGTCTTCTGAAAACTTAGTAAAAGCAGAGACTTATTTTAAGCGATCTATTGCAATTGACCCGAAGAATGCACAAACACGTAACAATTATGGGCGTTACCTTGTTCAAGTGGGACGTTATAATGATGCGCTACAGCAGCTCAGTCTTGCAGGCTCAACATTAGGTTATGAGCAACGTGCAATGGCACTGGAAAACTTGGGGCAAACCTATTTACAACTGGATGATCTTTTAAATGCTGAAAAAGCATTTAAACAAGCATTACAAGTCAATCGTCGTTCTAGTATTTCGATGTTAGGATTGGCAGAAATTTTCTATCTGCGTCAACAATTCACATCTGCTTTGGCAGCTTATGAAGATTATACTCGCCTGATTGGCGAGAAAAACCAAAATGCGAAAGGTCAGTGGCTAGGAATTCGCATTGCACGTGCAAATGGTGATACCATGGGCATGCAAACTCTGGCGAATCAGTTACGGGAATCATTTCCGAATAGCCAGGAATATCAACGTTATTTGCAATTAAAGAATAGTTCTGAGGCGGTATGGAAGTAAATCCAAATTCACAACAATCGGCGGCTACGTCTGCAACTCCTAACACTTTAGGAAACGTTCAACGTCCAGGTGAATACTTACGACATATTCGTCTTAATCAAAAACGTGAATTGACGGATATTTCTAAAGCACTGAGTATGCCATTAAAAACGCTCGAAGCTTTAGAGAAAGATGATTATAAAGCATTACCTGAAGCAACTTTCATCAAGGGTTACTACCGAACCTATGCAAAATTTTTAGGCGTAGATGCAACAACGATCATTCAACGATTTGATGAAATCTATGCCAATGACACTGGGTTGTTGCCGAATCATGCATTAAAAGATTCTCCAATACGTATTATGGGGAAACTGCCAGGTTCGAAACGAGATCGAAATCGCAAATGGTTAAAGCGATTGTCATTTATTGTTGCTATCATTCTGGTTGGTTGGTTAATTGTTGCTGGTATACAAAAGTGGATGGCTTCACGTCATCAGGCTGAAACGGCAGTAAATCCAGTTCAGACTACAACTGAAGTGGTAGAGAATGATCAGCCTGCAACAACGGGTGATCAACTTGTACTAAAATTTTCTCGTCCAACTTCGGTGAATATTGTTGATGCGACGGGTAAAACTTTAGCAACAGGTCGTCAGGCAGATGACTTAACGCTTTCTGGTGAGTCACCATTTCAAATTCGTTTAGATGATGCGGCAGCCGTGTCATTAAGCTTAAATAACGAAGCGATTTCATTAACGCCATATACTGTGAAAGATAAAGCAGATTTCCGTTTATCGCGTTAATTCGTCAAAGTTGAGCGAAATTATGATTGAAAGTCCAATTCAGCGTCGCAAAACTCGAAAAATACGAGTAGGTTCGGTCTATGTCGGTGGAGATGCGCCGATTAGCATACAAAGTATGACCAATACCGAAACTTGCGATGTCGATGCTACGGTTGCACAAATCGAGCGTTGTGCAGCAGCAGGTGCAGATTTAATGCGTGTCTCTGTTCCATCTATGGAAGCAGCAGAAGCTTTTGGTGCAATTCGCCGCCGAGTTAATATCCCATTGGTTGCAGATATTCATTTCGACCATAAAATTGCATTGGCTGTTGCAGATTATGGCGCAGACTGTTTACGTATCAATCCAGGTAATATTGGGTCAGATCAAAAAGTAAGAGAAGTGGTTGCGGCAGCGAAACATCATGGTATTTCAATTCGTATTGGAGTGAATGGTGGTTCATTAGAAAAAGATTTACAAAAAAAATATGGCGAGCCGACGGGGCAAGCGTTGCTAGAATCGGCGATGCGTCATATCGATATTTTGGACAATCTTGATTTTCACGAGTTTAAAGTCAGTGTTAAGGCATCTAATGTATTTTTAACCATGGATGCTTATCGTTTATTGTCCCAACAAATTGATAATCCATTGCATCTGGGGGTGACTGAAGCTGGTATTTATCGTACTGGAACAGTAAAATCAGCCATCGCTTTAGGTGGGTTACTGATGGAAGGTATTGGTGACACCATGCGGATTTCATTGGCTGCCGAACCTGAAGATGAAGTGAAAATTGGTTTCGATATTCTCAAATCACTTGGATTACGCTCAAATGGGATTAACTTTATTGCTTGTCCAAGCTGTTCGCGCCAAGAATTTAATGTCATTAAAGTGATGCAAGCTTTGGAAGAGCGTCTGGAAGATGTTCGCACACCTATGGATGTTTCAGTGATTGGGTGTAAGGTCAATGGTCCAGGTGAAGCCAAAGAAGCCGATATTGGTGTTGTGGGGGCAAGCCCACGATCATTAGTTTATCAAAATGGTGATAAAAGCCATTTGATTGATACAAATCAGTTGGTTGATGAAATCGAAACAATGGTTCGTCAACGTGTTCAAGCGCTTGAAAAAGCGAAAGCCAAAGAGATTATTCGTAGTTCATCATGAGTTCAATTGTCGCAATTAAAGGTTTTAACGATATCCTTCCAACGCAAACACCAGCGTGGAGACGTTTAGAACAGCATCTAGCATCATTAATGGATGCTTATGGCTATCAACAAATTCGCTTGCCAATCGTTGAGCAAACAGGGCTATTTAAGCGTGCAATTGGTGATGCGACTGATATTGTCGAAAAAGAGATGTACACCTTTTTTGATAAAGGCAATCCACCTGAATCCTTGACTTTACGTCCCGAAGGTACAGCAGGTTGTGTACGTGCGATGCTTGAACACAATTTACTTCGTGGTGCTACACCGAGGGTGTGGTATATCGGCCCTATGTTCCGATATGAAAAACCACAAAAAGGACGGTATCGTCAATTTCATCAATTTGGTGTTGAAACATTTGGTGTGGCAACACCTGATATTGATGCTGAATTGATCCTCATGACGGCCCGTTTATGGCAACGTATGGGTGTGGTTGATAAAGTTCAACTTGAATTGAATACGTTGGGTGAAATGGATGAGCGTACAGAGTATCGTACTGCATTGGTTGAATATCTAAATCAGCATAAAGAACAGCTGGATGAAGATTCACAACGCCGTTTAAGCACCAATCCATTAAGAATTCTTGATTCAAAAAATGAGAATACGCAAAAGATTCTGGAAAATGCACCCAAACTCCACGATTTCTTAAAAGAAGAGAGTTTGCAGCATTTTGCACAATTGCAGCAGTATTTAACAGATGCGGGCGTAAGTTTTGTGATTAATCAAAAGCTTGTGCGTGGTCTGGATTACTACAACAAAACTGTTTTTGAATGGACAACGACTTATCTAGGTTCACAAGGTACGGTATGTGCAGGTGGACGTTATGATGGTCTGGTTGGTCAGTTAAAAGGTAAAGCGGATCAGTCTGTTCCTGCAGTGGGTTTTGCTATGGGTATTGAGCGCCTATTGCTCCTGTTGGAACAAGTTGAACAAGCGCAGCCTGTTCGCGATTGTGAGGTGTTCTTGCTGGCTGATCCTGCTTGTCAAGGTCGGGCATTGGTGTTAGCCGAGCAGATTCGCAATCAGTTAGAACAAGTGGGTAGCCAGATTCGCTTGAAAACTGGTTCACAAGGCAGTATGAAAAGCCAAATGAAAAAGGCTGATCAATCGGGTGCGATATTTGCCATGATTCTAGGTGAACGTGAGCTTGAGCATCAGCGAGTTGCCTTGAAGAGATTGGAAAATGCCGAACAAACAGACTTGGCATTTGCTGAGATTGTACCGTTTCTCACACAACATTTTGCTTAATAAAGAAAATTCAGCTAAAAGGATTACCTCATGAGTGGGTTAACAGCAGAAGAACAGATCGATAGCTTTAAATCTGTAACGCGGAAATATGGTTCTGCCGTCATCAGTGGCGTTTTAATTGCATTGATTGCATTTTTTGGCTGGAATTATTGGCAGAAAAAACAATTTAGTCATGCACAAACAGAAACGGCACGTGTACAACAACTCATGGATGAAGCGCAAAGCTTGGTTGGAAATAAAGATGCTTATACCAAACTTGCACCTTCAGCCGATGTCATTATTAAAAAAGATATTGACTCAGCACAAGCCATCATGGCTGAGTTTGTGATGGCGAAAGTCGCTTTTGATCAAGGAAATTATGCGGCTGCCGAAAAAGAATTAAAAAAAGTGCAAAATGTGAAGGTGGATGATGAGGGGCTATTGCAACTTGTCAATTTACGTTTGGCTTATGCGCAAACAGCGCAGAAGAAATATGATGAAGCACTGAAGACCCTTGATTTAGTGAAGTTGCCAGCATTTAAGGCATCTGCTGATGAAGCTCGTGGCGATATTTATGTCGCTAAAAATGATACGGCTCAAGCGAAAAAAGCCTATCAAAGTGCATGGAATGCAACAATTGCCCGCAAAACAGAGCGACAAATTTTACAAATTAAACTCGAAAGTGTAGGCGTTTTAGTTGATGATCCTGATATTGCAGGCCCAATTTTGAAAACACAGGTGGATGAATCTTAAATGGATAAGAAATTTATAATCCCGTTTGCTTTAACCCTCGTCGCAGCAACCTTTACGGGTTGTTCAAGTAACAAAGCGACGAAAGAAGAAAAAATTAAACCCAGCAAGCTGCCAAAACTTGTACAGTCTAAACAGCTTGTTCCAGTATTCTCGCAACATGTTGCTGCAACCAATAAACATGATGACTTACGTTTTCAAATTGCGGTAGACAATGGCACATTGTTTATTGCCAACCCTAAAGGCTATGTAGAAGCTTTTAAAGGAAAACAGCGTCTGTGGTCGACAAAAACGACGAAACAATATGGCTTAAGTGCAGGTGTTACTGCTGCGGAAGGCATTGCAGTCGTGGGTGACCAAAAAGGTCAATTGTTTGCTCTGGATCAAACCACAGGGCAAATTAAATGGACTGCACAATTGTCAGGGGCAATTATTGCAGCATCTCATATTCAAGCTGGCCGAGTTATTACAGTAAGTAATGATGGTAATGTGTATGCACATGATGTTGAAACAGGACAACAATTATGGACGTACCGCTTACCTAATGTGCCTTTGAGCTTGCGTGGTCAGGCTTCACCAGTTCGTCTTGATGCGAACAATGTTTTAATTGCAACGTCGAATGCATATATTTATGCTATTGATGTGATTAGTGGTGTACCACGCTTACAACGTCGTGTCGCTGTTGCAGAAGGTCGTTCTGATGTGCAACGTATCAATGACATTGATGGTAATCCTGTGATGATTGGACAATTCATGATCACAACCAGTTACCAAGGGCAAGTAACAGTCACAGATCTTGCACAGCAACAAGTAGTGTGGAGTGATGATGCCAGTAGCAACCAAACACCAGCTGTGACACAAAGTAAGGTCTTTATTACGACCACAGAAGGTAAAGTTATTGCTTATGATTTAATGACTGGTCAAAAATTATGGCAAAATGATCAATTACTTCATCGTAAACTCAGTAATCCTGTATTGTTAGGTTCGGATCTTGTTGTAGGCGATTACGATGGCGTACTCAGTCTGATTGATCCAAATACAGGCAGTTTAATTGGTCGTTCTAACACGAAGGGGCAGGTGACATCTCTCCATGTTGAAGACAACCAACTCTATGTTTCAACTCAAAAAGGCGCGTTAAGCGTTTGGCAGAATCGTTAATTTATGAAACCCGTTATTGCGCTGATTGGGCGTCCGAATGTCGGAAAATCGACGTTATTTAACCAGATTACCAAAAGTCGAGACGCACTGGTTGCCGACTTTGCAGGTCTCACACGTGACCGCAAATATGGTGATGCAGTTTACCAAAATAAATCGTTCATTGTTGTCGATACAGGTGGTATTGGCGAGAGTGAGCAGGGCATTGATGCCTACATGGCAGAACAGTCCAAAACAGCAATTCACGAAGCTGATATTATTATCTTCGTGGTTGATGCGCGTGCGGGTTTGTTGGCTTCTGATGAACAAATTGCGCGTGAAATCCGAACACTGGGTAAAAAGGTTTTCCTTGTTGCCAATAAAGTAGACGGTGTGCATGCTGAAGCTGCTGTGACTGAATTCTTCAAACTCGGTTTTGGTGAACCCATGCACGTGGCTGCAAGTCATGGTCGTGGCGTTGCACAAATGCTGGAAGATGTACTTGCCGATGTACCAGAAGATGAAAATCCAGAGCTTCTCGATAAACAAACAGGATTACGTCTTGCTATTATTGGTCGGCCGAATGTAGGTAAATCGACTTTAGTCAATCGTTTACTGGGTGAAGATCGTGTCGTGGTCTTTGATATGCCAGGTACAACACGAGATTCGATTTATATTCCATTTGAGCGTAATGGTCGTCAATATACTTTAATTGATACCGCAGGTGTACGTCGCAAAGGTAAAGTCGACGAAACCATCGAAAAATTCTCAATCGTTAAAACACTACAAGCCATGAAAGATGCACATGTGGTGGTGGTAGTGGTCGATGCGCGTGAGGGCATTGTCGAGCAAGATTTGCATTTGATTGGCTATGCGATAGAAGCTGGACGAGCCATTGTTATTGCGATCAATAAATGGGACAACATGTCTGAATATGATCGTACGCAATGTAAATTAGATGTTGAACGTCGTTTTGACTTTATTCCTTGGGCGAAAATTCATTTAATTTCAGCATTGCATGGTACGGGAGTAGGGGAAATGTATCCGTCTATTCATCGTGCGTATGAATCGGCAAACTTGAAGGTTTCTCCTGCGAAATTAACGCAAATTTTGAATGATGCAACAGAGGCGCATCAACCGCCGATGGTCAGTGGTCGTCGTATTAAAATGCGTTATGCACATATGGGTGGACAAAACCCACCGACAATTGTCATTCATGGTAATAAAGTCGATAAAACACCTGCTGATTATCGTCGTTATTTAGAAAATGTGTTCCGTAAAGTGTATAAACTTGAAGGAACACCTGTGAAAATTGATTTCAAAACTTCTGAAAATCCATTTGAAGGGCGGAAGTCGCAAGTAGATGAACGAGTCGCTGCACGCCGCCGCCGTTATGTACAAAAATTTAAAAAAGCAGAAAAGAAATTTAAACGTTAAGTTTGAATCAAATAAAAGAACCCGAACAAAATTGTTTGGGTTTTTTTATTGGGCGATGTAAAAAAATAAACAATTTGATTTAATAGAAAGTGTTTTTTTGTTATCTTAACGCCGGCTTAAAAAGCGTAAATTAAAGTTTATCCATTTTGGAGTGGGTGTGAAAATTCAATTACAACTACAACATTTTCATACATGTGATGCCATGACTGAGTTGAGTGCATTGCAACATATTGCGCCCATGCAACGTCGTCGTTTATCGGGTCTGGCTAAACTGGCCATACACACTGCATTGCAAACAAAAAACAATGACGCTATAGATTATATCGTTTGGGTATCGCAATATGGGGATGAGCAAAAAACACTACAGATTTTGCAAGATGTGTTACAGGGGCAAGTTCCATCGCCTACACAATTTTCCACCTCAGTGCATAATGCGATTGCAGGCTTGTACTCAATTCTTTGTCAAGACGATACAGTGTCGACCAGTTTAAGTGGATGTTGGGCAGATGGTTTGCTAGAAGCGTATGCCTATTTGAAAAATCAGTCGCATGCAAAAGTATTGGTCGTGTATTACGATGCGCCGTTGCCTGAAATTTATGCCGATATGCAATGCTTTGAAACAGTTGCAATGGCAGGCGTGGTTTCACTCGATCAACCGAATCTTCAACTGGATTTTTTGGCGCAGAATATGTCAACAAATCCAGCGGATTCAATACAAGATTTTTTACGGTTTTGGCAAACACAACAGGTAATTTCAAATTCGGGAATGTGGCAAAAATGTGGCTAAAACAGCATTTGAGGAAACAGTCTGCATCGACATCGAGACGTTTTAACCATACTTGGCGAGTCGCTGCAACAGGGTTTAGTTTTGTGAGTTTTGGGCTGGGTGGCATTATCATTGGCTCATTGATTAGTCCAATTTTAAAAGTCTATACCTCAGACCCTAAGCGTCGTGAACAACTTTCTCAAAGTATTATAAAACAGGGGTTTCATGGTTTTACTGAAATGATGGTCAAGTTGGGCATCATGACATACCACGTAGAAGGATTAGAGCACTTGCAGCATAGCCAGCAAGAACTGGTCATTGCCAATCACCCGACTTTAATTGATGTTGTATTATTGATTGGACTGCTGCCAAAGGCAAATTGCGTGGTCAAACAGTCTTTGTGGCAGAATCCATTTACACGAGGCCCTGTTCAAAGTGCAAATTATATTTTAAATGCAGGGTCAGAACAGTTTATTCAGGATTGTGTTGATCGGTTAAAGCAGCAGGGTGCTGCAAGTTTAGTCATTTTTCCAGAAGGAACACGGACTGAAAAGAATAGTACGTTAAATGATTTCCAGCGTGGCGCTGCAAATATTGCATTACGTGCCAATGTGCCGATACGACCCGTATTTATTCAATGTACACCCAGTACATTAACGAAAAATGAAAAATGGTATCATGTGCCAGAACGTCCTTTTCACATTGAAATTCGGGTGGGGGAGGCGATGCATATCGACAATATGATATCGGATACACGTGTTCACCCGAAAAATGTGCGGGTATTAAACCAATATTTATTTAACCTATTTAGTCGAGAGTTATCTAACCGATGAGTGACCTTGCTACTGAGCTGAAACAGATGATCATTGATGTTTTAGCGCTTGAAGATATGTCTGTAGAGGATATTGATAATGAGGCTCCGTTATTTAACGAGGGCTTGGGTTTGGATTCGATTGATGCATTGGAATTGGGGTTGGCATTGAAAAAACGCTACAACATTCACTTGAATGCTGAATCAGCAGATACCAAACAGCATTTTCAATCCATCCAAACTTTAGTGCAATTGGTACAAAGTCAGGCGGTTTAAGGGGATGATGATGTTAAGCCAGGAACAAATTTTATCGAAATTGCGTGAATGGATGGAGGAGCTGTTCGAAATCGAACCTGAAAGCGTCCAACTCAATTCCAATTTATATTCTGATTTAGATGTCGATAGTATTGATGCTGTTGACTTGGTCGTAAAAATTAAACAATTAACGGGTCAGCAAGTGAAACCTGAAGATTTCAAAAATGTCAGAACAGTACAAGATGTTGTGAATGTCATTCAACATATGTCAATAACATGCAACGAGTCCTCCGACTTACCTTAGCAGGTATGATACTGCTTTATCCATTTTTGGTTGGATGGGCATTGTCGCATGGCTATCTTTGGCAGGTTGCAGTTTTATTTTTGCTGATCGGTCTGATTCGGCTTATTTTTCAACGCAAAGCAATATTAGGATCGCTGACAATTCTTGCAATCATTTGTGGTGCAATGGGTTTGATTTTTCAACATTCTCTCGCCTTAAAACTTTATCCAGTGGCGATGAATTTTGGTGCATTGCTCATTTTTGCCACAAGTTTGTGGCGGCCTCCTTCAATGATTGAACGCTTTGCAAGAGTTTTTGAACCAGAATTACCTGAGAGTGGGGTAAGGTGGACACGTCGGGTTACACAAGTCTGGTGTCTATTTTTTATCATCAATGGTGGTGTTGCATTATATAGTGCGTTATTTAGCTCCATGCAGTTTTGGGTATTTTATAATGGCTGTATTTCCTATTTGTTGATGGGAGCACTTTTTCTTGGTGAATTTATTTTAAGAAAACGACATATGAGAAAATTAAACAAGATACAACAAATGTCTATGCAGTCAGATCAACAATTTCGGAATTTTCAATAATGTATCATCTGTTGAATCAATATTTACATTCGCCAGCAACATTGTGTATGGGGGCAGATTTACAGCAGATCTCATTTTCCAGTTTTTGGCAAGATGTTGCTGAGCAAGCGCAGCAGTTTCAACAATTGCCACAACAGCAATGGGCATTGTGGCAAACCGATAGTTACGAGTTTTTGGTATTATTTTTTGCTATTTTAGTGGCTGAAAAAACCTTGATTTTGCCACCAAATCGGGTCGTGGCGCTGGAAAAGCAGTTGCAGGCTGAAGATATCTATTTTGCTGAAAGACAGCCTATTCATGTATTTCAATCTGTAAAAATGACGACATTGAGCCAGCCATTTTTTGAAAATAGTCAGATTGTTTTTTTTACATCAGGTTCGACAGGACAACCGAAAAAAATTCCACGTTCTTTACAGCAACTCATGTATGAAGTGGTGGGGTTAAATGACAGCTTTCATTTGCCGCAAAAGATTATGGCGATTGCAACCGTAAGTCATCAGCATATCTATGGCCTATTATTCAAATTGTTGTGGCCATTGACGACAGGGCGTAGCTTTTATCGAGATCAAGTCCAATACCCAGAAATGGTTGTGCAAATTCAACAATGTTTAGCAAACTGTGGTTTTCCTAATGTTTTAATTGCCAGTCCTGCATTACTGAAACGCTGGACCATAGATATTCCCTTGCTACATTGTGAAATGGTGTATTCATCGGGGGGTAAATTAGAATCAGGTGTTCGGACACAAATAAATGTACCGATTACTGAAATTTTTGGAAGCTCGGAAACAGGTGGTATTGCATATCGCGATGAAGATGATGCTTTATGGACGCCCTTTGCTGATGTAGAGGTTCATTTAGATGACAATCAACAATTAATGATGCGTAGCCCTCACGCGGCTGAATTACAATGGATGTTAACAGGCGATCGGGCTGAGTTTAGTGAGCCAATGACGACCAAAAGTCAGTTTCGTCTACTGGGACGTGTCGATCGTATTGTTAAATTAGAAGAAAAACGTATTAGCTTGGATCAGGTTGAACAGCAATTACTGACTTTGGGTGAGATTGAGCAGGCACATGTGATGTTGATTCAGCATGGACAACGACAATTGTTGGCTTGTGTAGCAGTATTGTCAGAAAAAAGCCGACAACAGTTACAGCAAACAGGCAAGCTATCTATCATTTCTAAATTAAAACAGCAGCTTGAGTTGAGTCTTGAACGTTTGGCGATTCCAAGACAGTGGCGTTTTTTAACGCAATTGCCGTTGAACAGCCAGTCGAAATTGAACCATCATGATATTCAATTATTATTTGCGGACATGATTTTTCCAGTGGTGCTGCAACAACAAGTGAGTAATAAGCAACTTCAGTTGTTGCTTGAGTTTCCTGCCGAGCTTCAGTGTTTTAAAGGACATTTTCCAGAACATCCTATTTTTGCAGGTGTTGGACAAATTGGTTTTGTACAACATTTTGCGCGGCAGTATTGGGCAGATTTAAAAGCGTGTAGTGGTTATGAGCAACTTAAATTTCAAGATTTAATTCGGCCATATAGTGTGTTGCAGTTGCAACTTAAACGGGCAGAACACAAAGTTCATTTTGAATTAAGGCATGCTGAAAAAATGATCGCATCGGGTCGTTTGCTGTTTCGCTTCGAGGATAATACATGATGAATTATACTTTGGCTTTTGTGATTCCAGTCTATAATCATCCTCATTATATTGCTGATTTAGTAGATTATTTGTCTGAGTTTCAACGTCCTATTATTGTGGTGAATGATGGGAGTGATGTGACGACATCCTCTTTATTGCAAGAGCTGGCACATCGTTATGCGCAAGTGACTTTATTTGAGCATGTGCAGAACTTAGGGAAGGGACATGCGGTAATGACTGGCCTGCGTCAAGCATGGCAAATGGGTTTTAGTCATGTTCTACAATTAGATGCCGATGGACAACACCAATGGTCGGATGTTGAAAAATTTATGCAATTTTCGCAACAATCTCCGCAAGCTATGGTGATTGGTCAGCCCATATTTGATGAAAGTGTACCTAAAAAAAGGCTTTATGGTAGATACCTCACGCATTTCTGGGTGTGGTTGAATAGTCTTTCTTTTGATATTAAAGACAGCATGTGCGGTTTTCGTGTATATCCATTGGCAACAACCATGCAGGTGCTGAATGATCATAAATTACAGGCGCACATGGCTTTTGATACTGAAATTTTAGTGCGTTTGAAATGGTTGGGTGTGCCGTTTATCAATGTACCGACGCCTGTAGTCTATCCAGAACAAGGCGTATCACATTTTCGTTTGTGGCAAGACAACCTGAATATCAGTCAAACACATGCGCGCTTATTTGCAGGGATGCTGTACCGACTGCCTCAATTGCTGAAGCAACGTGTACAAGCATCCAAACTAGATAAGCCAAAACTTGAAGCACCGCAAGATCAGGATCACAATCACTAATGTCTACCACTACACCAGCATGGAATGAATTAAAGGAAAAAGGCGGCTTATTGCCATTAATGTTGGTGTTTTGGCTCTACAAAATCTGTGGACGTTGGTTAATACAGCTGATGTTGTACGTGGTGGTATTGTGGTATTGGGTATTGTCGGCCAGAGCAAGAGCTGCCTCTTTGCAATATTTACGTTATGTTCATGCTTTCTCGAATCAGACGTGTT
>JASGGM010000031.1:0-15776 GCA_047605045.1 Acinetobacter sp.
TTTTGTTGACGAATTTCATCGGTTTGCCATGCTGAACAAACCAGTTGTTTTAGGTGAGCCAGAATTTCCTGACGCTGTTTAGGTGTAATTTTTTGTTGATCGAGCTGTTCCAGACAATGGTTGATGTTGTCATATTTTTGAATGAGTGTTCGGCGACTGACTTCAGTCGGGTGCGCGGTAAGCACCAGTTCAATTTTTAAATCGCAAATTTGTTGATATAACTGTTCAGCAGGAATTTCTTGTTGATTAAACTTATTGAATAATGATTCCAGTGGATTTGGCGAAGGCTTTGAACTATCAAACTCACTGGCTCGGCGGCTACGCACCACATGATATTGCTCGGCAATGTTTGCATAATGCAAAAAATGTGTGAATGCACGGGTGAGCGGTAGAATTTCGTCATCTTGTAAGTTTAAAAAAAGCTGTTCTAACTGTTTTTCAGCTTTTACTTGTCCATCTCGTGCACCTTTTGCCAAAGCGCGAATTTGCTCAACCTGATTAAATAACGCTTGGCCTGCATGCGCTTTTAAGGTTTCACCGAGTAAATTTCCCAGCAGTCGAACATCTTCACGTAAGGGTGCATCAATTTGTTGTGCCATGTTTAAATTCCTTATGGGACGAAATATGGACGTTATAGAATGAGATCATGGATCTCGATATTTCCAATAAAGACATATTATTAAAAATAGCAAATTTAAACAGAAATTCCCTTAGCCATTGGTCGGGTAGGCACTGTAAATGATCATAAACAATGAGAAAGAGTGGGTGAGGTATTTTAACAATACATCAGGAGGGCAGATTTAAACGTCTCTTTTGTTGAAAAATGACATATTGTTTTATCTCTCATGCAAAAAACTTTAATTTTGGTGTAATTTGTTGAATGAATATGATGCGAAAAACAAAAAACTAACCTATAGTAACAAATTCTAATTTTAAAATTTCTGGCACAGCAATTTTTACGATATGCATGAAGCAAAATATCGTGAAAGAGGTTTAACTTTGATGGCACAAAACGATATCCAACAACACCGACGTCGTATTTCGATGGCGTATATGTTTATGTTTTTGGCATTGTTCACGATTCTTAGCGGTATCATTGCTTATTTTATTGCCTTAAAAGTTAGCCAATCACAAGATGCAGAAGTATGGATTCAGGCACAGGCGCTCTGGATTATGCGCAGTGTAATTTTATTCTTTTTCATGGCGGCTTTTGCAGCGTTATGGTTTATTCCGCTGTTCTTTTTTGAATGGAATGCATCCCAATGGGTCACGGGTGTGACAGTCGCAGGGGTAGTTTTTGCCTTTGTGGCATGGATGTATTTCCTGAATTGTTTCATTAATGGCTTGTCTAAATATTTAAAAAACAAAGCTGTGTTTTAATATCAGATTTGAGAAAATTCAGATAATTTTTAAACTCCCCCTTGTAATATGCCGATTAAACCCAATTTTAGTCGCATGTTGTCGTATTTTTAAAATTCCGTGAGGAGCATCGCCTGTCATGGCTAAACGTGATTATTATGAAGTTTTAGGCGTTTCTAAAACTGCAAGTGATGATGAAATTAAAAAAGCCTACCGCAAGTTGGCGATGAAATATCACCCAGACCGTAACCCAGATAACGCCGAAGCAGAAGAAAAATTTAAAGAAGCTGCGGAAGCCTATGAAGTGCTTTCCGATAGCGAAAAACGCAGTATGTATGACCGCATGGGTCATAACGCTTTTGAAGGCGGTTTTGGCGGCGGCGGTGGTGGCTTTGGCGGCTTTAGTGCAGAAGATATTTTTAGCCAGTTTGGCGATATTTTTGGTGGCGCCTTTGGTGGTGGCCGAGGTGGTCAACAACGCCAACGCCGTGGGTCAGATTTACGCTATGTGATGGAACTGACGTTAGAAGAAGCGGTCAAAGGTGTGAAGAAAACCATTACCTTTACTGCACCTGCGCCGTGTGAAACCTGTGATGGGAAAGGCTCAAAAAATCCGAATGATGTTGAAACCTGTAAAACCTGTGGTGGTGCAGGTCAAGTGCGGATGCAACAAGGCTTTTTCTCTGTTCAGCAAACCTGTGGTACATGTCGCGGGCAAGGCAAGATTATTAAAAACCCATGTACGTCCTGCCATGGTTCAGGCGTAGCAGACCGTCAACAAACGCTGGAAGTGACTATTCCTGCGGGTGTGGACAATGGCGATCGTGTACGCCTGACAGGCAAAGGCGAAGCCATTCGTGATGGTCAGGCAGGTGATCTATACGTTGAAGTGGTGGTGCGTGAGCATGACATCTTCCAGCGCGATGGTGCCGATTTATATATGGATGTTCCAATTGGCATTGCCGATGCAGCATTGGGTAAAGAAATTCAAATTCCAACGCTCGATGGTCGTGTCAGCCTGAAAATTCCTGAGGGGACACAAAACGGTAAAGTATTCCGTTTACGTGGTAAGGGTGTGCGCCCAGTCCGTAGTAGCATGGTGGGTGATTTACTGTGCCGTATTGTGGTCGAAACGCCAGTGAATTTGACAGCGCGCCAACGTGAATTGTTAAAAGAATTGCAAGCATCGATGGATGGCAATGATCAACATTCAAGTGAGAAGAAAAAATCCTTCTTTGATCGTTTGTTTGATTAATTGATTTGATGATTGCAACGTCGATAATCGAAACCTGTTAGCACCGTCTGGCAGGTTTTTTTATGCAAGATTCTTGATGTAGGTTTTAAACCCTTGCTGAAGTTTTGTTATAGTAAAGCCATTGAAAATCACAAATAGGAAATGAAGATGTCTGCATCACCACGTATTGGTATTTTAGGCGCTGGCGGGCGCATGGGTCGTATTCTGATTCAAGCTGTTCAACAGGCAGGATTGACTTTAGCTGCGGCAATTGAACGCCCAGAAAGCTCTTTGGTGGGAACAGATGCAGGTGAATTGGCAGGCATTGGTGCGGTTGGGGTAAAAGTATCGGGTCAATTGTCTGATGTATTAAATGACGTCGATGTCGTCATTGACTTTACCGCACCTGTTGCAACAGAACAGCATTTAAAATTATGTCGTGATGCTGGTGTAGCCATGGTGATTGGTACAACGGGCTTATCGGACGATCAAAAAGCGTTGTTAAAAGACACGGCACAACATATTCCAGTGGTGTATGCCGCGAATTATTCAGTCGGTGTGAATGTTTCCATTAAATTGCTGGAATTGGCAGCGAAAGTCTTTGCCGATACGGTGGATATTGAAATTATTGAAGCACATCATCGTCATAAAGTAGATGCGCCATCAGGTACAGCCTTGATGATGGGCGAAGCCGTTGCTGACACTTTAGGACGCAATTTAAAAGAAGTTGCGGTGTATGGCCGTGAGGGACATACGGGGCCACGTGAGCGTCAAACCATTGGTTTTGAAACCATTCGTGGTGGCGATATTGTGGGTGAACATACCGTGATGTTTATTGGTGAGGGGGAACGTGTTGAAGTGACACATAAAGCCACCAACCGTATGAACTTTGCGTCTGGTGCAGTCCGTGCCGCGGCTTGGGTGGTGGGTCGTGACGCAACACAATATGATATGAAAGATGTTTTGGGTTTGAATGACATTTAAGCCGTTATGGTGTCGGGGTAGCTAGGGTTACCCCGCGATCTTTTACAAAGAATCAAACATTTGATCACTGACGATACGACCATGGTTTAACGCAATAATGCGATCTACAGAGGAAATTGTCTCTGGACGATGAGCGATTAGGTATTATTTCTTAAAACGAAATAAAAAAATAATACGGTTTGAATAATAAAAGTAAATGAAATCGAATAAATGGTATTTGTATATATAGTTTTATGAGTGAAAAACAATATTAAAGAAAACCCAAAAAGAAAAAATAAAGCCATTAAAAAAATAAGATATAAAATTATTTTTATTGGATATTTTAGGTGAATTTTCCTTTGTAAAAAATTAAATTTAGTATGACTAAGCTATAAATAAAGAGAAATCTAATATTATTTTTATATTATAACTACACAAATTTACATATATTTTTAATTAAATATTCGCCTATGCCAAGACTCTTGATAAAAGTTCTAACTTTAAAGTCCTTAAAATCTTCTGATCCTAAACCACCAGATACCAAGTTTAATTCAATAATATGTAGTTCATGCATTTTCTCTTCCCTTTAGATTGTAAATCATGTACTATTTGTGAATATATTACACAAATAGACAACAATTTTAAATACTTCGGTGTGAAAATTTATGATTTTTTAGTTTCAATTCAGGAATTGTAAAGTAAATTTTCAACAAAGATTTAAGATTTACTTGGTGAGATGTCAACAGATGGAGTTAAAAGTTGAATAAAGTATATATTTTAAAGTGTATAAAATCTTCAGTATTATTTCTAGTCATTTTATTTTTAATCGGGTTTTTCTTAAAATCATTTGAATACAGTTATTTTGTATATTTAATTAACGCTGTTGCTGCTATTGGCTCCATCATATTAGGGTATTTTTTTGCCAAAAATAATTCAAAACAAAGTTATTTTGGTTCAACCTTAGTGTCTCTGTTCTTTATTTTAACAGTTGTAATTTTAGCATTGGTTCTAAAAATTAGTTTTACATCAGATATTTATTTTAGTATTTTATTAACTTTTATTTTTTTACAGATAGGAATTGTATTTGGGATTAAAAGGAAAAAATGACTAACTTAAAATAGATTTTTCCAATCGTTTGGGAGACATCGAGCAGAGCATAGGTTTGGATAACCCGAATCATGGATAAGAATTGATTTGAAAAAGAAAAGGACTCGAGCTATGAGTTGAATTACCGCACCAAACTCATAGCTTTAGTCCTTATGTTTATTGTGCGATATAACTCATACCTAATTATTCTGTGCTATTGATGATTTTTTTTGGAAATTTGAAACAATTTACTGGGAATTTCTTAAACAAAACTATCATCGTCTAAGAATTAGAAATGTACAACTGCAAATTTTTGAGATTGTATTCATCTTATGCAAGTACAAAAGTTCAATGAAATGGCCGTGACACAACGCAATACGATATGAAAGATGTTTTGGGTTTGAATGACATTTAAGCCGTTATGGCGTTGGGGTGGCTAGGGTTACCCTGACACCAATTAAAAATGACCAAGATTTTGAGCATTAGCATTCATTCAGGATTGAACAAGTTATAAATTTTTAAGACAGACGCTAAACTATTTTCTGCAACCGTTTCATCATACCCAAAGACCAAAAACCGATGAATTAAGCCTTCAAGAATATTAAAAATCGTATCTGCTAAACATTCAATTTCTTTGCTGCCCAGTAATAATTCATAAATAAAATTTTTTAACCAAAGTTTATGCTGAATAGCAATGATCAAGCCAGACTTATTGTCTTGCGGCATATCAAGCGCGACTTTCACGAACATACAACCATGAAAATTGCCACTTTTGAACCAGTCAAAATGCCATAAAAATAGACTACGAATTTTTCCTGCGGTGGACTGTTCCCCATTTTGTACGGCTGTTGTGAGTGATGAACGAAAACGGCGGTCGCGTACTTTTAATACCTCGGTAATCAGGTAATTTTTCGATTTAAAATAAGTGTACATCGTGGTTTTTGAAGTATGCGATTGATCACGAATGAGGTCGACACCTACCGCAGTGTAGCCATGTTCATTAAATAGCTGTTCCGCGACTTGAAGAATTTTTTCAGATGATTTAGACATAGGTTCTTACAAGTACAGATCTGTACAGTTTGTGGGAGTTGTGACTATTATACCGTCTATTTTACGAAGGAGAACATCCATGAAAAGACTACTGGGTGGTAAAGAATTATTGCAGGCTGTACCGCCGAAAAAAGAAGTACTGAAAGGCTTGATCGGTGGTACCTTAGGGATTTTTGTACTACTTTTACTGTCGCACTATTCGCATACGCCGTGGATTATGGCACCCTTCGGTGCAACATGCGTGCTTTTATTTGCTGTTTCAGCGTCACCACTGGCACAACCTCGAAATGTGATTTTTGGACACTTGATTTCTGCATTTGTGGGGATTTTCTTTTTAAAATTCATAGGTGAAAGTCTATTTTCTATTGCTTGTGCTGTTGGTATAGCCATTTCACTGATGCAAATATTCCGTTGTGTACACCCACCAGCAGGTGCAAACCCATTGGTGATTTTATTAACCGCACAGACAATTTCATATGGGTGGAATTTTCTTTTAACACCAGTATTGATTGGGGCAGTTTCATTGGTTGTTGTGGCATGGGGAGTGAACAATATTTTTGATGAGAAAAAATGGCCCAATTATTGGTTTGCTGTATCGAAAACCAAATAACCGTTGCATAAAAGAAGTACCCATCGGTATTGTTATAGGTAATGCTCTTGTTTTGATATCTTATTTTTGCTTATTAAATATGGCTATTGAATATAGGGCGGTAGCGCAATCATGCTTACGAGCAAGCAAAAAACTGCAATTTTTCTACTGGGATGTTGTGTATTCATTTGTTGGTATGCAACATAGCCAGCTTTATAGCGAGAAATGCTAAATTGAATAAATCGAGTGTTATGGGGTTATCTTTATTTTTTATTATTTGTAGGGGGGCTTTGGTGCAATAATGCCAGCATTTTTATAAAACTTAGGGTTGGCGTTATAGTTGTGTATTTGTTGATGGGATTAATTTTTATATTGCTAAGTTTGGTATGGAAGAAAGAAAACAGATCGAAAATGAAATTTTTATAAGATTTAAAACCTAAATTAAACTATAAGTGAAAATTTCATTTTCTAAAAAAACATAATGTGCTGTTATTTTTAAATTGATACGGGCAGTATGAATATGAAAACATATCGTATTTTTAACGCAATCTATCGTCATTAATTGTATCTCTAAAAAAGACAACATGATTTTGTATTTTGAATATACAGCTTTAATCGTACTTTCTTTGGCTGAAAAAACAATCAAATATAAATATTGTTCAAACTGTTTAAAGTTAAATAAATATTTCAGTTCAAAAGCACTTAAAAAATGATTCAGCATGTCTTGGTTGTCATGCAACATCTGCTGATTGGGCTTTAATTCAATATCAATACCCACATATTTCTCTCGATTTACACAGGCAATCGCTGTTCCAGTGTTTGGGCAATGCATTGAATGGCTGAGACTACCGAAATGATTGTTAGGCCAAATGGGTTCGCCATGCTGCCCTTTATGTAGAATGAAATTGTGAGGGTGGTTGAGCGATTTTAAGGCATATTGTGCAGCCAAGCGACCAATAAAAAATTCATTTTTTCTCTTAAAACAGGCATTTTTGATGTTTTCTGGAATATGAATATTAAATTTTTGATAGAGCACTAAAAGATCTTGTTGATGATCCAGCTGAATGTCAATTTTATGAAGTTCAATGCTATTTAATTGAATCTGATGATATTGAATGACGCCTAAATCTGAGAAATAGGCGGAAGTGATCTCAATATTTGGCATGGATTATCGAATACTGATTTTGGTATTCAAAATCTTAAAAATATTGCTTGAAATAATGGTTAAGGTCTGGATTAAGATGGATGGATCTAGAAAATAAAAATGATCGCCTTCTACAGCATATGCACCTAGCCAGTTGGTGGAAAAGTCTTGCCATTTTTCCATCATGTCATGATGATTAATATATGGATCATCTTTTCCATAGAGACTGAGTAATGGTTTTTCAGTGATATTAATGTGGTCGTTGAGCATGTGATCGCTTAGCATAAAGTCATTTTTAATAATATTGAGAAAAAATGCTAAAGCATCGGGGTTATTTAAAATCTCATTGGGAAAGTTATTATATGTTTTTAATTCATTTATTAATTCTTGATCCGTTAAAATACTTTTCCGACTCATCTCTTTTAAATAACTGGGTGCAGGGCGACCGCTGACGGCAAGCAGAATTAAATTATTATAAATATTCTCTGTTTTTAACAGTTGCTCAATTCGCCATAGTACCGATGCACCAACACTATGCCCAAATAGAATAAAGGGATGATTGCCATAGGTTTTAATTTCATCGGCAAGTATTTGGGCCAGCGTATTTGGGTCATGGGTGAGCGCTTGTTGAATTTTTTTGCCATGACCAGGGTATTCGAGGGGAATGACTTTAATTCCCGACGGAATGTGTTTATTCCATGTATGGTAAATGGATGAACTACTTCCAGCAGGTGGTAAGCAAAACATATTGACGAGAATATTTTCTTGACCCATAGCGTGCGCTGATCCTGAATTTGGCTGTGAAATTTTTAAAAGAGAAATATTAAAAACAACTTAAAGACGTTACTGCGAATATCCCGAATTTTCTATTTAAAAAATATTATCTTTTCTAAGATGTTGTCAATAAAAAATTAAATGATAATCATTTTAATTAAATTACCAAAGAATAGATATAAGAAACAATAGCTTTCCGCATTGTATAAATTCATTTCCGATCTTTTCTATTCATTGAGAATAATTATCAGTAAAATTTTTGTCAATTTTTGTAATTTGTTGCTGAAGAAGAGGATTAAAAATGAGTGCAGGGGTGGGATTTAAATTATCGATACTTGGGGCGAGTTTAGCATTGTGTATGCTATCTCAGTCGATACAAGCGGCTCAGCAAGAGAATCAGGATGATCAAGACAATACAGATGCAAAAACAAATGTCTTGCCTGTGATTCGTGTCGCTGCTGACAAAACCAAAGAGACGACACTTTCGGCAGGACAGGTGAATCGTCAGGGGCAGGTCGGTATTTTAGGTAACAAAGATGCGTTGGATACACCATTTAGCGTGACCAGTTATACCGCTAAATACATTGAAGATCATCAGGCAAAAACGGTTGCAGAAGCGTTACAAAGCGATCCGGCTGTTCGTAGTGTATTTCCTTCAAATGGTCTAGGTGAGTATTTTAATATTCGTGGTTTATATACCCAAAGTCATGAAATGGCATGGAATGGCGCATTTGGTCTAACGCCGCACAACCGCGTACCGACCGAGTTTCTGGAGCGCGTTGAAGTGTTTCGTGGAACCAGTGGTTTATTGTTCGGCATGTCATTGGGCGGTGCAGTGGGTGGGGTAGTTAACCTTGTACCTAAACGTGCAACTGATGAACCGATTACGCGCTTAACCACCACGTATTCATCAAAAGCAAATTTTGGTGAGCATATCGATATTGGACGTCGTTTTGGTAAAAACAAGCAATTTGGTATTCGGGTCAATGCTGTCAAATCACATGGCGATACCGCTTTGGATGATCAGACAGAAGACCGACGTTTAGGTTCGATTGCGCTAGATTATAAAGGCAGCAACTTGCGTGCCTCTTTAGATGTATATGACATTAAAGAAAAATTATCGGGTGCAATGCCATTGCTGGTCTCATTTGCTTCTTCCAGTATTCCAAAGGCACCCGATGCATCAATCGATACCATGCCAGGTGCGTATGGTGTGACCGAAACAACCGCAGCGATTGGTCGGGTCGAATATGATTTTTCGCCTGAATGGACAGCGTATGTGATGGGCGGTAACAAGCATCAGAAAGCATATGGTTATATGGCAAACAATGCACTGGGACTCAATGCGACGGCCAATGGTGATTATACGGCATACTCTCGAACGACGGCGAATATGACCAATGTGAATTCTGCTGAAGCGGGTCTGCGTGGTCACTTTAAGACAGGTGCAATCGATCATAATTTAGTACTTAGTACTAATGTGATTGATCAGGATATACACATGGGCATGTCGACAGGGGGAACATGGTCATCGAATATTTATTCTCCATCTGCATCGGGTACGTTGGCCAGTGCGCCGACTTATGTGCCTAGAACTTCAGCAATTACCCTGAGCAGTATTGCGCTGGCAGATACCCTGTCATTTGCCGATGATAAATACCAGTTAATTCTGGGTGTACGCCGTCAGCAAGTGAGATCTCAAAGTTTTAGTATTAAAACGGGATTACCTACCCCTGGCTCTGATTACGATGAAAGTAAGCTGACCCCTGCGGTAGGTTTTGTGGTTAAGCCATGGAACAACTCAGTTTCCTTGTATGGTAACTATGTTGAAGGTTTATCGCCTGGTGAAACGGTGAGTGTGACTACTGCGACCAATTATGGTGCGACCCTGCAACCATATAAATCGAAACAGTATGAATTAGGAACCAAATGGGAAAACGGTACCTTTAGACACACTTTAAGTGTTTATCAAATTACCAAACCGTTGGTGAGTGGTAACGCAGACAGTTATTACACCATGGCTGGCGAGCAGCGTAACCGTGGTATTGAGTGGACTACGGCAGGTGAGTTGCTTCCGAACTTGCGTGTACTCGGTGGGGTGGTGTATATGGATGCCGAGCAGGTGAAAACAACAGATGGTGCCAATGATGGTAAAGATGTTTATGGGATTCCGCACTGGCAGTCGAACTTAGGTTTTGAGTTGGATGTGAAGCAAATTGAAGGCTTCACCTTAACAGCAAATACTATTTATACTGGCACAGAGTATGTGGATGAAGCCAATACAAAGAAATTGCCAAGCTGGATTCGGGTCGATGTCGGTGGACGTTATTTAACCTCAATTGCGGGTCATAAAGTGACATTCAGAGGTGGTGTAGATAACGTATTTGATAAACGTTATTGGGCGGGAGTTTGGAATGGTATTTATGTTTCAGTGGGCACACCACGAACATATAAACTTTCAATGCAGATTGATTTCTAGTATTTAAATCATTGACTAAATATTGGAAGTTACCCATGAAAGAAAATTCGAAGCCGTGGTCTTTGCTGATTAGTGTGTACACCACACAATATATTGGTATTGCCTTTATGATTTCTGCTGCATTTGCAATCTTAAGGCAAAGTGGGATTGCGCTCGATAAACTGGCATTAATGAACCTGATTGCACTGCCGATGCTGGGCAAGGTGTTATATGCTCCGTTTATTGATAGCTTTCGTTTTTTCTTTCAAGGCCAGTATCGTAGCTGGCTGATCGGGGCGCAGTTTTGCATGACATTGCTGCTGTTGATTTGTGGTTTACTGGACATTCAGCAGCATTTCTCTGCCATTTTAATTTTATTTATTGTCTATACCTTATTTATGAGCATGCAAGACGTCGCGATTGACGGGCTTGCCTGCAAAATTTTTCAGGCCAATGAACGCCAATTTGCCAATAGTATTCAATATTCCAGCAACTTGCTGGGCAATATTATTGGCGGTGGTTTATTACTGATGCTCTATCCTTGGCTACACTGGCAAGGTGCTTTATGGATTTTGGCAGGGTTGACAGCACTGACCAATATTCAACTGTTTTTTTATCAAGAACCAGACAATAGTTGGGTGAATCCACATCAGGGGATTACAGGGCAATTTAAAAGTCTGGCACAACAAATTAAACAATTTATTCAACAGCATAAAGTCTGGTTTGCTTTGCTATTTGTTTACCCGATTGGTTTTACTGCCGTTTTTGGGATTTTAAATCCGTTATTGGTCGATGCCAAATGGTCATTGGCCGATATTGGTTTTGCAACTAAAGTTTTTGGATCGATTGTTGGAATATTCTCGGCCTTTTTGGCCACATTACTGATTAATAAACTGCGTCGAAAAGTAGCATTAATCAGTCTGACGTTGCTACAGGGTGTGGCGTTATTGTTATTTATTCCCCTGACGTTGGGATATACGTCTAAGCCTTTGGTTTATCTTGCTATTTTTGGGTATTTTATTGCCAATCCTGGGTTAA
Organism: Acinetobacter sp.; assembly: GCA_047605045.1. Lineage (GTDB taxonomy): Bacteria > Pseudomonadota > Gammaproteobacteria > Pseudomonadales > Moraxellaceae > Acinetobacter. The sequence goes on from JASGGM010000031.1 coordinate 11,696, forward strand.
TGGCAGCACTTTCGACCCTGATTATGGATCGTGCTTCGACCATGCCTGCCAAAGCAACATTTTTTAGCTTACAACTCAGTCTGATTGTCTTTATGGGCTTTGCTTATTCTGCAATCGGCTTGGCTTCCGCGCAACATATTGGCTATACCGCTGTGGTTTTGATTACCTTTGCATGTGCGCTGTGTGTCGCGGGGCTAACATGGAAATTATTACCCACCACATCCCAATAATCTCTGATGACTTGAGATGTCTTTAGGAACAACCAGCAGGCAGTTTTAAAATGAAGAACTATACCACTTTTCAAGATCAAGATCGTAAGCTCGATATTATGGACCATGTGAATCAGGACCATAGCAAAGAGTTACTGATGATTGCGCAGAGCTATGCCAAGAATATGCAAATTCAGGAAGCGAGTATTGCCGATATCTATGAAGAAGGTATTTTACTGCATACGTCTGAAGGGCAAGACCAAAAGACAGACACACTTTTTGTCGATTTTGAATTAGAAGGCGACTTAGAAGAACAAATTCTGTATTTGGCATACAATTCATTTGTAAAACAAAAAATCGAATTTAGTAACAATACCAAGCAATTTTTTGAAGTCATTGCTAAAGAACAGCTGAGCAAAAACATCACACGGCTCACCATTAAAAGTCCAGTGGCATTGCCGCAATATTATGCAGGATATGCCTATGGTTTTATTTTGAAAGTGCTGGAAAAAGCCCCGCCACTCAAAGCCAAACAGTCTAATAAAAGTGGATTGATCAAAAATACTTTTGACCGTGGTTTCTTATGGCTGATGAAACATATTTCCAGCCCGAAACGGCAAAAGCTGTTGGAGTCGATGAATAAGGATGTGCGCTTATATACCTTGCGCCAGTCTTTTAGCCAAGATGGCGATGAAACTGCACTAAATTATGGTTATGTCGATGTTTTCACACATGGCAACAGCCCAGGCAGTGCGTGGGTGTCGGCGTTACAGAAAGGTTCCTTAATTTCGAGCCGTACCGAAACCGATGACAAACATGAGCACTTGCATGACGGACAGGCGGTGCTGATTGCCGATGAAACTGCATATCCAGCACTGGCAGGGATTCTGGATTTCTGGAAAAACCCAATACCACCTGTGGTGATTCTGTTGTGCACAGATGAGCATGATATTGATTATTTTAAAGAATTTAAATTTCCTGAAAATACTATTTTGAAGAAAATTAGCTGTGATGTCGCGGTTCAGGCAGAGCAGACCATTCATGTATTGGCGGAATGTCCGTGCATCGATAATGTCTGGGGCGCTTTGGAAAACAATGCGGCCAAGCAGATCCGACATTACTTGCGTAATCAACGCAAATTACAAGGTAAAAACAATCATATCAAAGGATATTGGCGCTTGAAATAAAGTGTTAATCATCCGCAGCATACGATGAGGTAGATTGAAAACACGTTATGAATATATTCAAAGATATTTCGATTCCGATTTTAAAACTGGCATTGCCCTTAATTTTAATTCAGTTGTGCCAAGCTTCTTTGGGATTGGTGAATACACTCGTTGCTGGCAAATATAATTATCAGGATTTGGCAGGGGTTGGTCTGGGAAGCAGTATCTGGACCCCCATTTTTATTTTGTTTACAGGGATTTTATATGTCCTTGTGCCGAAAGTGTCCATGCTCAAACAACAACACGATGCCGAGCAAATTGCGGTTTTATTTCAACAAGGAAAAAAAATTGCATGCACGTTGTCGATTTTTGGCTTTGTGGTGATTCAGCTTTTGGCCTTCCTGTGTCCGTTGATGATTGCAGATGCGAAAGTATCGATTATCACGAAACACTATCTACATTTTGTGGCCTTTGCGATGCCAGGTTTGGTGTACGCCACGCTCTATCGTTTTATCAGTGAAGGCAATAGTCAGCTTAAACCGATTATGCTGACCTTTATGATTCTACTGATTTGTGATGCTTTACTGTGCTATATGCTGGTGAATGGTGTTGGATTTCTACCACAGCTTGGTGGTGCAGGCACAGGTTTAGCCACGGCACTCAGTGCGTATATTGTCTGTTTTGTCATGCGTTATTTTGTGCGTCAAGCGGTGCCTGAAATTAAGCAACAGCCTGATGTGCAGATTACCTATAAAGAAAGTGTGCAGTTATTAAAACAAGGGTTGCCGATTGGCGTGACCTTGGTACTGCAAATTTTGGCACTCTCAACGTTAGCGTTCTTTGCTTCACAACTGGGTACGCGCGTGATTGCCGCGCATCAAATTGTGATTAATATTGCGATGGTGATTATTATGATTCCTGTTGCAATTAGCAGTGCAACCACCATACGCATTGCTTCCTTTTCGGCAACAGAGAATCAGCAGGGTAAGGTCCTAACCAGTTTAACCGTCGCAGTCATGACTTTAATATATGGTGGGCTGATGGCACTGATATTGACGGTGTTTGCTCCCCACATTACAGGGCTATTTAGTCAGGATGTTAAGGTTCTGGAAATAGCAACAGGGCTGATGCAATATGTGGCGATTTTCCTGATTTTTGATGCACTGCAAACCGTGGCGTCGGGTGTGCTGAGAGGATTACAACAATTTATACAGCCGCTGATTGTGATTTTATTCTGTTACTGGATCATTATTATTCCACTAAGTTATATGATGGGCGTAAAAGGTTGGCTACAATTGTCTGCCAATGTGGATGTGATCTGGAAAGTGCTTACCTTAGGCATTGCGATGGCGGCACTGTTTATGATTGTGCAGAGCTATCGCAGAATTACACATAAAAACGTTGTGTACTAATGTTGTTTGGTGACATGCTGTTTGCAGATGAACAATGTCATTGAAAACCAGATTTTAAGTTTTTATTTTAGGCTATATCTTAACCAGATGTAGCCTTTATTTTTGAATGGATTTAATGCTTGAGGGAAGGTGCTATTACCCTGTTTAGTTAAGGGATATAGCCAAAGTGTTGTTCAAAAATACGTTTGAAATATTGTGCGCTGCTATAACCAATTTGATTGGCAACCAGCTCGATGGAAACGCCTTGTTTGAGTAAGGATTGTGCATATTTCATACGGGTTTTGAGTAAGAAATGACCAATGGTTTGACCTGTATTTTGCTTAAATAAGCGTTTTAAGTCGCATTCATTCATCCCCACTTGTTTGGATAAATGTCGAATGGTAATTTTTTGGTCGAACTGCGTTTCCAGAATCGAAATGGCTTTTTGAATGGGACGTGCCACACTTTCTTCTTCAGCCGTTTTTTGTAACAGTAAACTAAGCAGTTCAAGTGTTGCACCTTCAAGATGCAGTAAGTCCACCATATTTTTGGCCAGTGGTAAATTCAGAATGTACTGTGCCTGATGCAAAATATCTTTACATGGAATATGAATGGTTTGGATGGCAGGAGAGCTGCGATCCAGAAAGAAGCGAATCAGGTCGTTATCTGTAGACGATGGTTCCAGTCTTTTTAATAAACTTTCATCAAAATCCAGACTGATTAAGGACATTTGCGTATGTTCTTGAAGATAAATGGTTTGTAGCCCAAGTACGCCTTTACGCAAAATGATCATGGGAGAATGAAACTCATATTCCTGATTGGTTTGATGGTTTTTGAGGCGATGTGTGCCTGACAATAAAATTGTTAAACCTAGCGAATAGGTTTGTCTGTTGGCACTCATTTGCAGAGGATGATTTAGCCAGTATTGACCTTTTCCGACACATAGGCGATCGAAATCATAGAGTTCACTATAGCCTTGCCCATCGGAAGGATTGCATAGATTGAGGTGATGATTTGGGAGATTTGAGCATGTATCTAGATATAAATTTCCTGCCTGTTGCAGGGCTGCTTTATGAGAGTCAATAAATTTAGACATAGAGAGTCTCATCTCATCATTGTTAATGATAACCATTTTTATTTAAATTGCAGCAGATTGTCAATGCTTTCATGTTAAATGTTATCAATTTGGTCAAATTATACAACTGATATTCAATGTAAAATTGCGTAAAAATTTTCAAAAAATTACATTAAAATTCAACTTAAAAAATTATTTAAATCAAGAATATTCCCTGATCTATTAAAAATCCTCCCTTTT
>JASGGM010000032.1:0-15667 GCA_047605045.1 Acinetobacter sp.
GTTTTTTGAATCACGATGAACGCATTTTCACCCAACCGATTTGGCATTTGTGGCGTAAAATTCAGCCCCGTTTGAATTTTTATTCAGATAAGCGCTGTATGCATTGTGGTTCGAGTGAGCTTGATGTGGAATATGATGCTGGCGATTATGTGACATTGACCTGTCAGCGCTGCCAACATCAGGATCATTATTTTACGAAATGATATTCAACTTAACATACGGCCTAAGATAGGCAGATATCCAACAGCAACTCATAGAGACTTATGGCTGCTTTAGGCATTCATACATATAAAAATGCGCTGACTTAATAGAATAAATCAGCGCAAGATCATAAAAATTACGTTTCAGTTTTTAAATACTAATACTTAATACTGGATTGAACTTTTTGCATAATTCTCGGCAGGAATTTCAATTAATTCTGCACACAATTGAACATTCAAGGTGTAGGCTTCATAGCCCTCAAAATTTTGTAATGCTTTGAGTAATGTCGCGGTCAAGGTTTGCCGTTGCTCTTCATTACGCCCCGACAATAGATATAACTTCACATGAATATATGCCTGCGTATAGTCATTGTCACCAATGACAAAAACATCGTTTTTATTAATCCGTGATTTTAAATCGGCTGGGTGGAACAGACCTGTTACGATAAGTGCCTGATTCAAATGTTTTAGCAGCTTCTCTTGCCCCAAATTGTGAATGTTGCGAGAATAATCTACGACCAAATGTGGCATGGTACATCCTTAAGTTTTTCAATATAAAACGTTATTCAATAAATAATAGGGCAAGTCGCACCTGATCATATCCCATTTTCGGTTGTGTTGCTTCTACGATGGGACGCAGCTTAATTGTACCATCATCATTAAAATTTTCTGGACGTTTTGTTTTCTGCAAACGTTTAAATATTTTGCGAACTTGTTCCACAATGTCATCACCTGGGTGTGCAACTGAAATATCAAGCCCTTGTTCTTTATGCAACCGTGCTAAATGGTTAATGATTGTTGCTGGTGTTAAAGCTCGTTCTTGGGCAATATCCTGAATTTCGTAACCACTCTCGAACAATTGTTTGGTTTCTTCTAAAGTCGCTGTGGCATAGTTGGCTTTTGACCCAGTACGCGCTAATTTTTTCTCATTGCGGGCAATTTCAGTTTCATTCAACGTTCCACCACAATGACGAATAAACGATTTATGCTGCTCCGTTAAATCGATATTCACAAAATGATCTTCGGCTTCTTGCGAAAGTTCCTGAAAACGGGCATCCGCTTTCACTGCCAAACGATCCAGCTGTAAAGCCTGTTCGTTAAAACCGAGTAGGCGTAAACCTGTAAATGATTTTAATCGTGACAACGCCACATAGCCCTGCCCCTTTTCAAAAGTCTGACTCAGATTAATTTCGGCGGCTGCAAGTGTCATGCCCTGACTTTTATGAATCGTAATCGCCCATGCAAGACGTAATGGAATTTGCTGAAAACTGGCAATTACTTTACCTGCTTCATTTTCGACTGACCATGTTTCAGGTTCAACCGTCATGATTGTACCATCGGTCAATTTGACTTTCGGTAAAATGCCATGATCCCCATCTTCTTCAAAACCAATCACCTCTCCCAAACTACCGTTGATATACCCCATATCAAAGTTATTTTTTACAAACATGACTTTGGCATGTTTCTTCAACGTTAATTCTTCAGGCGCACGCACCGAAGACTTCAAGGTTTCTATCAACTTTTCATTACCATCTAACACAGCATTAAACTGGTGATGATCGCCTTTAATTTCATTCAGATGTTGAAAGTTAATGCTATCAACATCCATATTATGGGTATAAAGTCGAGTAAACGTATCGCCAATATCCTGATTTTTAGATTGGCTAAGTGCCTCTATATGCGCAGGTTGCATATTCTGCGCACGAATTGCATTCAGAATTTGATTAAGAATTTCATCATCTTGTCGGTGTTGTTCAGTTAAATAACATACTCTAAATTTCGCTTCCACCCACGCCTGAGACATAAAACAAAATTTATCTCGGTTGGCCTCGCCATTACGTCCCACGGGCGGCAGCTGAAAAAAGTCACCCGCAACAATGACCTGAATCCCACCAAAAGCCTCATCACTTTCTTTAAAATATTTCAATACTTGGTTGACCAAATTGAGTTGCTTGGCATGCAACATCGAAATTTCATCAATAATGAGCACCTGAGTATTTTCTAAATGTTCTTTTAAATATTTTCGTTCTTTCATGCGTTTCAAATCATCATCTGATAACGCATCTTTAATACCAATGCCCGCCCATGTATGAATGGTCATACCATTCATATGCGTTGCTGCAATTCCTGTAGATGCAGTAATGGCAACAGACACTTTTCTGGCTTTAAGATATTGAATATACTGATTTAATGTATAGGTTTTTCCTGCACCTGCCGAACCTGTTAAAAATACATTTTCACCAGCTTTTAAAAGTTTCAGTGCAGTTTCTTGTTTCATAACCCAAGTCATTTTATCGCAGTCGTGCATAGCTTACCGACTTTTATGAAAAATGCAAAATAGATACAACCATGCCGCTGTTATTGAAAAACAGATTGCCGACGGGTATCTGTAGGGATTGCTAAAAATTTAATGAAATATCATTTCAATTTTAAGTCCTTGTGTTTATTTATTTCACGCCATCCTAGTGTGATTGTTTAAATAAATCGTTGTTACATCATTATTTATACTTTGCCAACGCCTGACTGGCTGGATGTGAGGCTGGCAATAACGCCATTAAGCATTCCACAGCATCAATAGCATCTGGAACATACGCAATATGCTTAAATAAGGTATCAGGATCTTGGGCACGATAGATTGCATCGCTGAGTCGGGATTCAAAACAATTTCGCCATGAACATAAAAATGGACTTTCCGTTTTTGCCAAGAACACCCCTCGATACAAACCCAATGCCGACTCTAAATAGCCAGCATCTAAAGCCTGTTCAACTTGTAGGAAATCGCCATCGACTTGTGCTAAAAGTCGATAAGGCCGGGAACCCAATAAGCCGCCTAATAAATCACGTAATTGTGACATTTCTGCCTTGAGTGTTCCCATACTCACTTTACGTTCCCCATAAAGTGCTTCGTGTAATTGCTCAAGATTCATTCCTTGCCGACATAACGCCAAAATTGCGAGAATTTCGAATTGACGAGGCGTTAATACCAGCACCTTCCCATTTAAAAGCACCTGTGATACCGACAATGCATTGATATATAAATGCTGTTTTTGATTATCCATTAAAGCAGATTGAATAATTGCAGCACACCGTTCAACTGCTAACATACCCAAGGTATTATGGTGCTTCCATGTGGTAGATAAATCGACAACACCAAGCAATTGGTTCGTGTTCGGATCAATAATCGGTGTGGCATAACACACCCAATCCTGTACCGATTCCATATAATGCTCATTGGAAAATACACAACAGGATTGTCTTGTTTTTAAGGACAATGCCAAAGCATTGGTACCAACCGCATCCTCACTCCATTTACCGCCTGAAACAAAATGAACTCTTTCAGCCTGATCCCGCATTTTGCCACCTGCGGCTGTCCAGACAATCGTGCTTCCGACATCGCCTACTGCCAGCACCATAGATGATTGTTCGGCAATGTGTCTTAGTTCGGTTTCACAACGCTGAATCGCTGAACTAATACTCGACATCTGTCGAGCATCTGCAATAAATGACTGATCTACTAAAGGCGCTGCTGTTCTTTCTCTAGGCACACGTGCCAAAACACTGCGTTGCCATGAACTAATAATACTCTGACCAATTTTTTGAGCCTGTTGCGGCGACATCATTATACTTTGCCTTAACTGCTCTATCATTCCTCTACGTCGACTTAACTCTTTGTTTGTAAACATTTGTTCATTCCTTTACATAAAATCGAGTATTCCAACCTTTTTCCAACCTAGTTGTGCTTATGATTATTTTGTAATGTACTCATCAGTACTTTATCAAAAGCAGAATTGCTTTTGTACTAAAATAAAGCAAAAGGAATTTTTTATGCGCTATATCGATCCTAATCAACCCGGCTCCAAAGTACAATTCAAATCTCAGTACGAGAACTTTATTGGTGGCGAATGGGTTGCACCGACCAAAGGTGAATATTTCGACAACATTTCTCCTGTTGATGGGAAAGCATTTACGCGAATTCCACGCTCTTCTGCAGAGGATATTGAACTGGCACTGGACGCTGCTCATAAAGCCAAAACCGACTGGAATCGTACTTCACCGACAACCCGATCCAATTTGTTACTCAAAATTGCAGACCGTTTAGAAGCAAATCTTGAGCTTCTTGCCGTTACAGAAACTTGGGACAATGGCAAACCAATACGTGAAACATTAGCAGCCGATATTCCATTGGCAATCGACCACTTCCGTTATTTTGCAGGATGCGTTCGCGCACAAGAAGGTGGAATTTCTGAAATTGATGAAGACACCATTGCTTATCACTTCCATGAACCATTAGGTGTTGTCGGGCAAATTATTCCGTGGAATTTCCCAATTTTAATGGCCGCGTGGAAACTGGCACCCGCATTAGCAGCAGGTAACTGTATTGTACTCAAACCTGCTGAACAAACCCCTGTGAGTATTTTAGTTTTAGTTGAATTGATTCAGGACATTTTGCCCGCTGGCGTGCTGAACATTGTGAACGGTTACGGCGCGGAGGTTGGTCGCCCTTTGGCAACCAACCCACGTATTGCCAAAATTGCATTTACAGGTTCCACCCAAGTGGGTCAGCTAATTATGCAATATGCGACTGAAAATATTATTCCTGTCACACTGGAATTAGGCGGTAAATCACCAAACTTGTTCTTTGAAGATGTGCTCGATCATGAAGATGATTATCTTGAGAAAGCTCTCGAAGGCTTTACCATGTTTGCATTAAATCAAGGAGAAGTCTGTACCTGTCCATCACGTGCCTTGGTTCAAGAAAGCATTGCCGATCAATTCCTTGAAAAAGCCATTGAACGCGTAAAACGTATTAAAACAGGCCATCCGCTCGATACCGATACCATGATTGGTGCACAAGCATCCCTCGAACAGCAAAATAAAATCCTAGGCTGTATTGCTACAGGTCGTGATGAAGGTGCGCAAGTATTAACAGGGGGTGGCGCTCGTCATGAAGTCGGTGAAGGTTTCTATATCGAACCCACGATTTTTCAAGGCAATAACAGCATGAAAATTTTTCAGGAGGAAATTTTTGGCCCTGTTCTTTCAGTAACAACGTTTAAAGATTTTGATGACGCTATCAAAATTGCGAACGATACCATTTATGGTTTAGGTGCAGGAGTTTGGTCACGTTCAGCACATATATCATACCGTGCAGGTCGTGCGATTCAGGCAGGTCGTGTATGGACCAATTGTTATCATTTATACCCTGCCCATGCTGCCTTCGGTGGCTATAAAAAATCGGGGATTGGCCGTGAAAACCATAAAATGATGCTTGATCACTACCAACAAACCAAGAACTTGCTCGTCAGTTACTCGACTAAACCTGCTGGATTCTTCTAATTTGGTTTGTTTTCGTTCTGAACGCTAAATGCAGTAAATCTCGGTTTGCTGCATTTTTTAGTTTTAGCCTATATTTTTATTCAATATTCAATGCATCTAACCGATATAAAAAAATCGTAATATCAAATAGATATTACGATTTTAATTTACTCAAAGCATCATACAATTAGAATTGATAACCTGCAGCAAGGTAATAACCCCAACCTGTATTTTTCAGGTGTGTGCCCCATGTGGTGTAGTCACCATCATCCCACTGACCGCCATTGTGGAAATAACGCGCAGCACCGAAGAAACGTAAGTGCTTCATATTATATGAAAATACATGTGTAGACACAAAAGCTTCATTGGTACGGTAACTTGTTTCATCACCTAATTTAGAACCAAAATCATAGTTGCTGAATGTAAAATAGTTCAACGTTGCACCATTGCCAAATGTATGCAATGGATAGAAGAATTGAACTTGTAAACGACCACCATCATTTGAGCTATATGCATTGGCAGCACCGTAGTTTTCCCATTGCTGTTTTGCATATAAATTGACATTCATACCCAATTTAGTACCTGTATCAATCGATGTCCCCACACCGTAATACAGCGTATTTTGACGAGAATCTACACTAGTACCTGCATCAACAATCCAGTCTGCTGCCAAAAACCAATCTTTGAAGGGTCCAACCGATAAATCTTTACCTGTTAAACGGTTGAATGACAATTTAGGCTCATGTTCCATGAACAGTTTCGAACTATTTTTGTCCCAAACACCTGAAACATTACGATTACCACCGAAATATTTTGGTGCATCGAAATAACCATATAAATCCACTGGACCTTTTTGACCAAAGTATTCCAATTCAAGATAGCCATTTTCTGCTGGATTCGGACCAAACATCGTATTGTTACTATAAATCCCCCAAAGTGTCGCATTTACAAAATCACCAGCGTTTGCACTTTGCATGCCTGTAAGCGCACAAGCTGCCAAAGCAGCATAACCCAAAGATTTCAAAGAACCCATACCAAATTGCTCCTCTGCTATTGGTCTGTCGTATCATTAGCAAGAGCTAAAATCTTGCAAATCAATCAATGTTTAAAGCCTTTTCGTGAATGCAATACACGTACCATCTATGCAATTTAGGCCCCAAAACCCATTTTACTTGCTTAAATTTTAGCCTATAAATTCACAAAACTCTCAACACATAAGCAAATTTCATGGCATAAATTTGCTCAAGTATTGATGAAAAATATCTACTCAACGCCATGTCTAAATGACATGTCACTTGAAGGCGCAGAATTATATCTGTTTAAACATTGTAAATACAACAACTTATTTTTAATCCAATAATCTCATTCTGCATATCAAATACCGTAATATTCTTCATTATTTACTTTTACTTTGGTTATCGAAATGCACATTGCCCGATTAAGACTTGCAAGCCACTGAATTAGCATTAATAATTGCTATACAATTTGTTACTGTAATCTGGCACAGTGCTTGCTTGGATTCTTTTTTTGCAAATAGTTTTATTGTTGGGCACATTTTAAATTTTTAGTTTGAACATAAGGATTATCTTCATGAAGTTATTTCAATCAGCACTTTTAGCAACAAGCTTAGCACTTGCAACAGGTGTTCACGCTCAAGCACCAGTGGTCATTCAAGGTGCATTAGACATCGAAACAGATCATTTGGTTAGTAAACTGAGCAATGTTAAAACAAAGACTTACGGTGGTTGGCAATTTTGGGAAGGTAAATACAAAGGATACCCTATCGTTATTTCACGCACACGTATGGGGATGACCGATGCTGCAGCAGCCACAACGTTGGCTATCGAACACTACCGCCCTGCTGCCATTATTAATCAAGGGACTGCGGGTGGTCACGATCCTGCTTTAAAAGTTTTTGATATTGTTTTAGGCAAAGAATCAGAAAATATTGGTGCATTTATTACCCCTAAAAAAGCGTTGGGCGAAGGTTCAAACTCACTCACTTGGGATAAACCATTTAATGTGTTACCAAATGACAATTCAGATGCAGAAGCCACACGACATTTACGCTTTAGTGGTGATGCCAAACTTTTAAGTGCTGCCAACAGCATTAAAAACACCTATACCAAAGGGCGAGTTGTCGAAGGCGTAATTGGCTCGGCAGATACATGGAATAATGAATTAGATCGTATTAAATTCTTTCACGATAACTACAAAACATCGGTAGAAGAAATGGAAACTGCATCGGCTGCACAAGTTGCATCCTTCTATAAAGTACCATTTTTAGGAATTCGTGTACTGTCAAACAATGCCACCAATAATGGTGCATATAATCCTGGTACAGGTGTCGCATGTCAGGATTATGCGCTAGACGTTGCTACCACCTATTTATCAACACAAAAAAATAAATAAACTGTAGCGGTCATCATCGTACAATGATGTATAAGCCGATAGATCTTGAAATCTATCGGCTTTTTGAATATTAAAATTTAAATTTCATCAAAAAATCAGGTTTGATTTTTCCTCAAGATGGATTATGTTTAAAGTTAATCTTCTTCCATGAATTTCGTATTATGCCTTCAAGATCAACTGCATTTTCCAAAACTATTTATGCCATTCAGCATCTCGCATTTGAAGATCTGGGGACGCTAGAAGATGTTTTTTATGAACTCGGTTATCGTGTACGTTATTTCGAAGCTGGTGTAGATGATCTTGCTCCTGCATTAGCTTATGATGGACTAACGGTCATTTTAGGTGGTCCTATTGGCGTATATGAAACAGATGATTATCCTTTTCTGAAAGATGAATTAAAGTTATTGAAGCAGAGACTAAATCAGCAAAAACCCACACTCGGCATTTGTTTAGGCGCACAACTAATTGCGGCTGCACTGGGAGCAAAAGTTTATGCTGGCCATCACAAAGAAATTGGATGGAGTGAACTCATCCTGACTGAACAATCCAATAACATCTTGGCACCATTAAGCCATATCCCTGTTTTACACTGGCATGGCGATACATTTGACCTTCCACAACATGCAATACATTTGGCCAGTTCTCATATTTATAAAAATCAGGCTTTCCAAATTGACAATCATGTTTTGGCTTTGCAATTTCACCTTGAAGTCGATAAAGAGCATTTGGAAAAATGGCTGATTGGGCATCGCAGTGAATTAGGTCAAGCTAAAATTGATATTGCCGCTTTACGAGAAGATAACCATCGCTATGCACCTCAGCTAGCAAATTCAACAGCCTCAATTATTAGAAATTTTGTGCAACAACTCGATTTGTAATCTGGCCATTGTAATACACATCCAGAAGGCATTCAAAATAAATGCCTTCTGGATATACACCATGATTGATTCCCTTAAATTGCTGTAACCATATATGTACACACATTTTCGGCAATAAAAACCATCACACATAAAACGATTACATTGAATATATTCAGGGCTTATTCACCAAGCTACATGCCTCATCTAATAATAATTTTGAAGTACCTCTAGGCTCAAATGGTACAGAAGATGTATCTTCATATTTCTTTTTAGATCCATCTTTAAAATAAAATGTGTGTGAAAGTGCCGTTAACTGTTTGTTATGACAATCTAATTTACTCTCATAAATTAAATATGACTGCTTTTTTTGCTGAGAATCACAGGTATTAGAATGACTCACATCCCATTTTTCAATTAATTTATTTTCTTTTAATGCTGATTTATCATAAAACACTTTAATATTACATTTATTCTCTTTAGAAGGGACAAATAACCAATCGTTTGCATGTACTAAACTACTCAGTCCCAGACATGTAAAAACAATCACGCTATATTTAAGCATTATCCATCATCCTTTAATGTTCAAATCAATTCACATCTGTATCACTGAATATTTGTGTTCGCACATTGAAAAAAAGTTTAGCTTCTTTTCCAAAACAACAGAAGCTTTCAGTATTGAAGTTTTTATCATTTAAATATTCAATTCGCTCAAACTCCTCGGATGGTTCAATCAGCCATTTTTTTTGTCCCGCATCATATAAACCATATTGTTGATTATCTTGAATCAAGAAAATATCAGACGTCGATAAAATTGTTCTAAAATATTCACCATCTATGAGTTTATCAACACCATTTTCTAAAAGAAATTGATGATCCTCTGTATGATAAAAATACCACTTGCCATTTTTACGGTAGGCAAAAGTATGACAAGAATCTCTAGCCCAATTTTTTATAAGATCAATCTCATCAATTATAATATGACCTTCAGAACTGATCACTGAAATCTTTTTTTGATTTTTATGCGGATTTATCCGAAGATAACCATCACTCAAATCACGTAATGTACCATAAGGATACTCACCTAGAAATACACCATTTTTATTGAAGTACATGCACTTACTTGATTTTTTCTGTTTACAATAAAATATATAATCATCTGTTCCTCTTATATATTGTATTTCAAACAATTCACTTGCGATATGCTCAACAATCGGCTGTTGTTGAAGGTTCACCAGTCGAACATTTCCTTCATTGTCTACCAGATTAATTCCATAAATAACGTCTGATGAATAGATGATGTCAACCTTCTGATATTGAGGTGGAATAAGCCATTCATGATCACTCAGCCCCATAACACCCTGATATATACCAATTTGTACACATGCATATAATTTACTATTATCTGCAATACTATCAAAAGCATCGTCAAATTGTGCCTCAAATAAAATTTTACCTTCCTGATCAATATAACCATATTTTTGATTTAATAAGAAAACAGCCATACCATGATCATCAAAATCCCACAAATCATCAAATTGTGCGGCAACAATAATTTCACCTTTGGGTGACATTAATCCCCATAAGTTATTTTCCTGAAAAGGCTGTAAACCCGTTTTAATCAAGCTTTCATTCCAATATCCCAAGCCATATTTTGCCCAGTCTTGTTCAAAAAATACCTGAAAATCCGAATGTCCATATTTATTTAGTTCACTCGCAAAAATTGATAGATTGTTGTTTTTTATTGCTTGCTCATATATTTTTTTCTGTCTTTTTATATCAGCCAACCAGTCTTCTGCTTGCTCCTCATAATTTTCATCAGAAATATTAAAAACATCCGTCGCATCTATTTCCAATAAAGCATATGGTAAACTTTCAAGTATCTCAAACATCAGCTGGCTATTTTCTTTAAATTCATTTTGATCTGCCAGATGATATTCTTGCTCTAATACAGCATAAAAACGTCGCAAATAATGGATACCCTTAACTCGGTTAAAGTAGAGCAGCTCTCCTTTTCTTGTTGGATTCGCAAAAAACAAAGGTAACAACAATAAAGGAATTTCGTACTTCCATTCAGCCAATTCTATGTCATAACGTTGCGTACCTTGATGGTTGACATTATAAACGTAAACTCGATGCGACATAAATTAAACCCCATTAAATTCAAAAATTTATATTAATATTTAAAAATAAAGATCATTGATAATATATTTATATTTTGTAAAATAAACAGTTTAACGTGTCAAGTAAGACTTATCCTTAATCAAATTCATTTTTGTATTTTAACGTTGTTATGTAGACCTAACTAAATCAATGATTGATCCATTTATTTACTTTTTCGATGATCTAAAAGATAAAAAATTATACATTGTAACGCACATTCATTCACCAGCTTCACCTACGTTGGATTGGTTTTGGTGGTACAATTCTTGGTGTAGATTTATACTTATATTAACCAATTTTACAAAAAACAAAGCCCGCATTAAGCAGGCTTTATTTATTTTAACCAATTGATTTTATTTAGTTACTTTAGCAGCTTGCGCTTCTACTGTAATGCGAACATCGATTTTATCACCCACGTTTGGCACATAATTTGCGATACCAAATTCAGAACGGTTAAATGAAGTGGTTGCATTCAAACCAATTGCTGGTGCTTTGGTCATAGGGTGTTCACCAATTTTATTCAACACAGCTTTTAATACAACAGGTTTCGTAACCCCTTTAACTGTTAGGTTTCCAGTAATGTTGTAATGCGTTTTATCGATTTTTTGAACTTTTGTGCTTTTGAAAGTAATGGTTGGGTACTTAGCAGCATTAAACCAAGCTTCTTCTTGGAATTCTTTGTCTAGCGCTGGCACACTCGTGTTCACACTACTTAAAGGAATGGTGACATCTACTGAAGATTTAGCTGGCGCAGCTTCATCTACCTGAATCACACCTTGAATATCTGTAAAGTTACCACTTGGCGTTGAAAAGCCAAAATGATTCCAAGAAAAGTTTGTTTGCGTA
Organism: Acinetobacter sp.; assembly: GCA_047605045.1. Lineage (GTDB taxonomy): Bacteria > Pseudomonadota > Gammaproteobacteria > Pseudomonadales > Moraxellaceae > Acinetobacter. Next base: position 11,795 of record JASGGM010000032.1, read on the forward strand.
TGTGTAGGGTCAATTTTATAGGCAACAGGTGCAGCAACAGCAAAGGAACTTGAAATTGCAACAGCTAAACCGAGTGATAATGTTTTTAGTTTCATATTTAATATCTCTAACTTGATGTTGACAGATAAGCTTATGTTATGAATTATAAGCCATTAAAATTAGATTACATTGTTATAAATAAAACAATTTGTTGCATGGATGAAACAATAATACTTAACGGACTACCCATTATGTTTCATAAAAAAATAAAGAAAACTTTGGGGAGCATAATGTAATTTATAAACAATCCAAAGCAATAACACAATAATGGAATTGATTATTAGAAGCTGCAATAGCGTTTTGATAAATGGAAAATTCACTTAAAAATTACACAAGTTTACATAAACTCACAAATAGTAAAACAACACAGCGTTTGTGTAAAATAAATTTTAGAAATAGTGGATACATCATGCGTAAATAATAGCATTTAAAGATATTTGAAACATTAATGAACTGTATTCATAGCGCCATACGGCTAAAAGCTGATTTAGAATTTTTAATGAACTATTAAACATTTGTGCAATTACTTCAGGTCCATGGGTGCCATTGCATTCCTAGCAAACTCCATGCTGGCACGGCATAATGTGCTTCATAGACTGGCAATGCATCATGCTCATAATTTGGCAATTTGCGATGCACTTGAATATGTAAAGTCACACTAGATGGTTCAACCAGAATCCCATAAAAATAAAATTCATCACCCTTTCGAAAATCCTTGAAATGACGATATGGATTCGCAACACGCCGAATCAATTGTTGTCGATCTCCAAGTATTACAACATTATCTGAGCCAAACACGTCATGACTTTGTAGAACCACGACTGCCGAACCATCTTCTGTAGGCTTTACATGCACCACATCCTTGCCATCTATTGGCAAATACTGATCTCCATACGCATCACGCCAGCGGTAACCAACAGGATGGTAGTTTGGATCATTCATCTGCTGGAGCAGAGGAACACCAGAAATTAGTACCCCAGAGGAGGACGCTATTCCGTTCCGACGGACGATAACAAAATTCTTGATCATATTCGTACACAGCGATTTGTTTCATTGATGATACTTCAAGCGACTACACTTTCTTGATTGCAAGAGAAATATCAGTCTATGTCATTACACAGAACGTGGCTCAAAATAGCCAGCCAAACACACCCAGTCTTCGAAAAAAACTCTATTCAACCTCAATCAGCCATCTCTTTGAACGCAGCTCTGCCAACACGAATGAGACGACCATATTCCTCTCCTCTTCGCTGATGGGTATCTCTTTCTCTTCTCGTTCCCAGCGCTTAATAGAGTTTAGATAAATGATGAAGTCTGGCGAGCCGTATCCACGTACAAATGTCTCACCAGCAATTTTTATATGCCATCCATCCCTTTCTACGATAATGGCATAGGGTGTAGTCTTGATTATCTTCATCTCACATCTCAATCATAGATATACGATTTTAGATCTGCTGTGCCTTTTCACCCAAGCGTCTTTCCATCTCTCATTGCCAGACACCTTTATACTGGATATGAAATTTTATTCATAAAACCTGAGGTCATTAATAAAATCTAAAAATGAATCTGCAACCTTCTTCACATTCTCATAATCTGCCAGATTTTCGCTAGCCTCTTCGGGTTCATTTTCATGATCAAACAAATAAATGTTGCCATCAGTTACCGAAATCAGAAATTGATCACCCGATGGCGTATCGCCAATGGATATAAATCCACTTGGCAGCCTATCAAGAAAAATTTCCCAAGTTTGTTTTAAATCTCCAACTCGACCTTGCTGATCACCTAACCCGTACAAATCATTGACCATGATTTTCTCAGCTCCGAATACCAAGACAGGACATCGAGGGCGACCGCCATTATGATTTAGAAGAAAATCCCTATATTCAGCCGGAATCTTGCACCCTATTTCATTTTCAAAAGCAGAAATATCAGAATCATCAATTTTACTCAGACTCAGATCGTATTCCATCTCAATCACCTGTACTCAAATATGAGCATCCACCTCCAACATGGTGGAATTTCTACAGCAATATGATTTACCCATGGGTGCATCAACAGTATCGTACCAGTGTTATGCACGCCATCCCTAAGTTAAAATACCCCATATCGCCAATCCAAATCTTATAAATTTTTCGAAGCTATAAACTCCAACTCACCGACTTAACTTCCGAGAGTATACACAATCCTAATGTCGCGAATTTTCTCACTTGAGAAAAGAGCCTCAACTGCTGCTGTAGTTTTAAGCATGGAAAAATACTATTCAACGTGCATACCAAACCGGATCATTTAAGACCAATCAATCTCGGATTTCTCACCAAGATTCTGCTTAATCCAAACATCTCTACGCTCAGAAGATAGACTAAAATCTGATACATCTTGGTAGTCTACCTCAAGAGCCATTCGCCCTTCGCTGCTCATTTGAAAGGTGGCGGTTGACCATGCTTCACATTGAAATTCGACAGACTTTTCACGCAAACTACGAAACTGGTCTAAGATTTCATCAACATCATCTGCACAATATTTGTAACTATTTTCCGAAATCTTAAAAAAATACCTAGAGACTCGATATCATCGGTCATTTCGACTCGAATCAAAGCCTGCGAAAAGTCATTGGGTGCTAGATCGAAAAGCAGTTGACCAATTATTTGATAAATTTTTTCTACATCTGGAAGCATTAATATCACCTATTCACTGCTATGCCAATTAATGAATATAATTGGGTCTTTTCTGACATCGCCGATCCACTTGATTCACTGTGATCTTGTCCGAATGGGGGTAAGTTTCCAGCTCTCTTTTCATCAATCACCTACGTAAATTTTTTCCACGCCCAACAGTGTGAGTAAATATTAAACAATCCGTAAGTACAACCTGAAGCGTAAGGGCTAGGTACGGTCGACAACCACTGTAGCAAGGCAGGGTGGATGGCGCGCATTAAAGCTGAACGACAGCAGTCCCCACGGCTGCTGAACACTATAGCTAGTCTCCCCGTTCAGTGACTGGTCCCGTGGTGAGTCGGTAAGTTCAAGTTCAGGATAATGGGCACGCACTTGCTCGACAGGCAAACAGACACCCACGAGTTTCAGGATAACCAATCCCTCTCGCTCATTACTCAGCCTTGTGCGCAGTTCGACCTTATCAATCTTAACTTGATCGGCAAGATCAAGCGGTCCACCTTCATGAAAAGAGAAATACCGATTCCGTTTCGTCTCGACAAAGTTCACGGGAAGTAAAATTTTGATTTTGTGGGGTACAAGCGATGGCTGACGCCCTAACGTTTCAAGTAATTGCCACAGGCTGTACGATTGAACACCGATTGATGATTGCTTCTGAAATCCTGCTGTACTCATGCCGACAGTCAGACAAGCAATGACACTGACAATCAGTTTCTTTATATTATTTGTTGCCGATATTTTAGCTTTCATAACAGCGTCCATAGTCGCCCTCGTCGCTTTAATTGATTGTCTAAATTGCCTCGCCAAGTCCAAACCTAAACTAAAATCTATCTTTTCTTATTCCGAACCGCCTCGGCGTGGCTGATATTGATATATTTATCGTGAAACAGGAATCTCATTCTTATCTTTAAACTCTACAACATCATCCTTCAGCTTATCAGCCATTCCAGTTTGGTTAATCCTAATATCGGATTTTGAACATTACCCTTCCCTAAAAAGCAGACATTTTTAATCACACGTTGCAATACGATGTAGGAACTAAATTATATGTGCTGATAGCTAAACTTATTTCTATTTATCATTATTTTTTCGAAATTTAAACATGGATGTGTTTGGTTTATATTAGATCAACTACATGAATATCAACAGGAAAAAATGAGAT
>JASGGM010000033.1:0-15507 GCA_047605045.1 Acinetobacter sp.
ATGATCAGCATCGTTACAAAGGCAAATGAAGTTGCTAAACCTAAACCCACTTTTTGCGCTTTGCGCATCGCACTCCAATTTTTTTCACCGTAGTACATACCAACACGAATTGTCAGTGCAATTGCCAATGACATCGGAATCATAAACAGCTGTGAGGTGATTGAAATGGCAATTTGGTGTGCTGCAACGACTGTGTCACCCAAAGGACTAATAATAATTGCGGCTGTTGAAAAAATGCTAACTTCAAAGAAGATTGCCAAACCAATGGGTACGCCAAGTTTCAAGATGCGTTTAGTCAATGCAAAATCGATATTTTCCCAATGTTTAAATATTTCATGCTTGCGATAGGTGTTAGCGCGATGAATGTATATTGCAAGTATGGCGAGCATCAACCACTGTAAAATTGCCGTAGCAAAACCACAACCTGCACTGCCTAAGACAGGTAATGGCCCAATGCCATACATAAAAATATAATCCAGTGGAATGAGTATGATTAATGACAATAGGCTAATTACAGTGACGGGACGGGGATGTCCTATGGCTTCAGAATAACAACGTAAAGTAGCATACATGGTGACTGCTGGCATACCAAAACCGACAGCATGTAGGAACAAACTGGCTTTAGGTTGAAGATCCGCTGGAACACCAAATAATGGCAGTAAAAGTGGCATAAATTGCAAAATAATTAAAGCAATACTACCTAAAATGAATGCAACCCATAAGGATTGGCGAACAATGTATGGAATATTATGGCTTTCTTTGGCACCGACTGCTTCTGCAACAAGTGGTGTTGTGGCAAGAATAATACCAGTAAATAACAACATAACGGGAATCCAGATTCCGACCCCCACTGCGATAGCAGCTAAATCAGTTGCAGAAAAATGTCCCGCCATAATGGTATCAATTAAGCCCATACCTGCTTGAGCAAATTGAGTGATCAAAATAGGGATCATGAGGGAAATCAGTCGTTTTAGTTCCTGCCGAGTTGTCGGTGTATGCAGCACAATTATTACTCAAATTAAAAATTAGTTTGTTAAATCTGTTTTTTCAGAGTGAAGTTTAAAACATCATGCCGTATCTGTATATGAAAGCCATGTTTCTATGCCGAGCCATGTTAATATAGCGCCTGTTAACCTATCTGTTCATGAGATTTTGTTTGAGCTTGTTCGATTTGCAACTTATTCCGCTATCGCTTTATATTCATATGCCGTGGTGTGTACGTAAATGTCCATATTGTGATTTTAATTCACATGCTGTGCCAGAGGGACAACTGTCTTTGGATTTAGAGCGCCAATATTTACATGCATTGGCTGCCGATTTTTTGACACAAGTTGAATATGCTCAGGGACGTTCCATTCAGAGTATTTTTATTGGTGGAGGAACGCCATCGCTTATCTCGGCTGATGGTTATACATGGCTTTTTCAGCAATTACGCCAACATCTAGACTTTGAAGCAGATTGTGAAATCACGTTAGAGGCGAATCCAGGAACACTTGAGCATCAACCGTTTCGAGATTATTTAAATGCAGGGATTAATCGCTTGTCGATTGGTGTGCAAAGCTTTGATTTGCAACACTTACAACGGTTAGGTCGAATTCATAGTGCAGACAATGCCATTCATGCGATTCAACAAGCGCGTGCAGCAGGTTTTGAGCGTGTGAATGTCGATTTAATGCATGGATTACCACAGCAGACGGTTGAAGAAGCATTAAAAGATTTACATTTGGCCGTCGAAAATGGTGCAACACATGTATCGTGGTATCAATTAACAATTGAACCCAATACCGTATTCTTTCGCACGCAGCCTGTATTGCCTGTTGAAGATGTATTGCTTGAGATTCAGGCACAAGGTGAGCAGTATCTCATTGCGCAAGGTTTTCAAAATTATGAAGTATCGGCTTGGCGTAAAGAACGCTCATCGACACATAATTTGAATTATTGGCAGTTTGGTGATTATTTAGCTATTGGCGCGGGTGCGCACGGAAAAGTGACCTTATCTGATGGGATCTATCGGTTTCAAAAAACGCGATTACCCAAAGACTATTTGGCAAAAATACCTGCCCCGATGGTTAATTTTCAGCAAATTGAAGCAGAAGATTTGCCTTTTGAATTTATGATGAATGCGTTGCGTTTAAATGATGGTGTGCCAACAGATTATTATGTGCAACGTACAGGACAAGCGCTTAGCTCCATTATTCCTGAGTGGCAAAAATTGCAGCAACAGGGGTTAATGCAAGATGTGATGGATCGCTTGGTGTGTACTCGTCAAGGACATGCTTTTTTAAATTCGGTTCTTGAACGGTTTTTATAAAGTAAAAAGAGGGCGTGGATGTTGTCTGGAAATATCTATATGGCTCTTTCCAGAGAAATGTTTCGTATTGCGAGGGCGTAAGTAGATTAGGAATAACATCGCCCTTAACATGAATGATTTGCGAACGGCTCAATATCGGGGGCAGTTTATTGGGTTAAGATCAATATTGAGATATTACGTGTTAAAAATATCAAAGTTGAGTCTATCTACCAACTAAAAATATTATTTAAAATAGACTTTTAACACATCATTTCATCAGGCAAAATGGACACAGCCTAAAAGCCATCGAGGAGATTTAAATGTCCGCTCAATCTGTAATTTTGCCACTTCCATCCAATCATGCACGTTTTATTACCTTGAGATTGAGTCAATTAGACATTCCACAATTAAAAAAACAGATTGAACGATTACTGTCTGAACGTGACCGTTTAATTACTCAACATCCTGAGGCACAAATTAAATTGGCAATTGCCTTTGGTCCACAATTATGGACCCGATTAAATACAACCAGCCCCCACGGTTTTAAACAACTTGAACCCGAGTATGGTGCATTTCAGATGCCTGTTGTGGAAGCCGATATTTTATTGCATTTGGCGAGTCAGCGTTCAGATATTTGTTTTTCATTGAGTCAAACCTTTTTCAACGGTATTCGTGATCAAGTTGAGGTGCTCGATGAACGCGTGTGTTTCCGCTATTTAGATGGGCGAGATTTAACGGGCTTTATTGATGGCACGGAAAATCCACAATTTCCTGATGATCGAGCGGAAACAGCCTTACTTGGCGAAGATGCAGGTGAATTTGAAAATGGAAGTTTTGTTTTTGCGCAACGTTATGTCCACGATTTAGCTAAATGGCAACGTCTGAAAGTTGATGCTCAGGAGAACGTGATTGGTCGTACCAAACTGGAGTCAATTGAGTTAGACGATGATGTGAAACCAGAAAATGCGCACATTGCTAGAACAGTGATTGAAGATGAAGACGGTGAAGAATTAGAAATTTTGCGCCATAGTTTGCCTTATGGCGATGGTCATGGTGAACAGGGCTTATATTTTATTGCATATACCAAAGATTTGAGTCGTATTGATCGGATGTTACAGCGTATGTTTGGCACGAGTGGGGATGGTATTCATGACCGACTTTTACATTTTGTGACCGCAGTTGATGGTGCATATTATTTTGCACCCTCTGAAGAATTGCTAGAAGCTATTTTAGAGAAAGAATAGAAAGGTAAAGAGCGCATCCAGTGCGCTCTTTTTATTGGACAGTAATGGACAGTAATTTAAGTCATTAGTAATCAAAACTAAAGTGATCGACAGGTAGGCTTACTAATGTTTTGGATGGGGTGACAGCTGATTCAGCATGACCTTGTGCTCTTGGTAATAAACGATCAAAGTAAAAATCCGCCACTTTAATTTTTGCTTTATAAAACTCAATGGTTTCAGGTCCTTCACCCGATTCGATTTTATCAGAGGCTACAGCTGCTTGTTGTGCCCAGAAATAGGCCATGACCACATAACCAGAGAACATTAAAAAATCAACTGAAGCTGAAGACACGACATCACGATCTTTGCGAACAGATAATAGAATACGCATGGTAATCGCATTCCATTGTGCACAAAGTTTGGTTAGATCCCAGGCAAAACGGCGTAAGTATTTATTACGTGCATGGCGACCACAGAATTTCAAAATTTCACCTGTGTATTCACGAATCACTTTGCCTTTCGACGCTAATAGCACTTTACGTCCGATTAAATCGAGGGCTTGCACACCTGTGGTACCTTCATAAAGTGTGGAGATGCGAGCATCACGTACAATTTGTTCCATACCCCATTCTTTAATATAACCATGGCCACCAAAGATTTGCATCCCATGATTGGTGGCTTCGAAACCGAGTTCAGTTAAGAAACCTTTTAAAATTGGTGTGTAAAAGCCAAGTTTTTCATCGTACAACTTTGCAGCTTCATCATCGCCGCGGTGCAAGGCATCGGTGAGTTTATCGGACAATTGTGCAGCATGATAAATCATGGCACGACCTCCTTCAGCAATGGCCTTTTGTGTGAGTAACATACGGCGCACATCGGCATGATGAATAATCGCATCTGCCACCTGATCTGGATTTTTTTTACCAGATAAAGCCCGCATAGACATACGGCTTTTTGCATAAGGTAAAGCCCCTTGATAAGACAATTCTGCATGGGCAATGCCTTGAAGTGCTGTACCAATTCGCGCGGTATTCATAAATGTAAACATGGCGTGTAAACCTTTGTTTGGTTCACCAATTAGAAAACCAGTCGCCGCATCAAAATTTAATACTGCTGTTGCAGAGGCTTTAATGCCCATTTTGTGTTCGATAGAACCACAGTTCACTGCATTGCGTTCGCCTAGTTCACCGGCATCATTGGGAAGAAATTTAGGCACAATAAAGAGGGAAATACCTTTAGTCCCTTGTGGTGCATCTGGAAGTCGTGCCAGAACAATATGTACAATATTCTCCGTGAGATCGTGTTCACCTGCAGAGATAAAAATTTTGGTACCTGTAATGGCATAGTGCCCATTTTCAAGCGGTTCAGCTTTGGTTTTGACTTGTCCTAAATCCGTACCACATTGTGGTTCAGTTAAACACATTGTTCCAGCCCATGTACCTGCAACCAAGTGGGGCATATAGGTCTCTTTTTGCTGTTCTGTGCCATACTGTAAAATGGTATTCATGCATCCCATACTTAAACCTGGGTACATGGTAAAAGCCCAATTCGCGGTACTCATCATTTCCGATTTAATAATGTTGAGTGATGAAGGCAGGTTTTGACCACCATATTGTTCAGGATAAGATAAACCTTGCCAGCCACTTTCAACAAATTGTGTATAAGCTTCTTTAAAACCTTTGGGTGTCGTTACTTCACCTTCTTTAAAATGACAGCCTTCGTCATCACCTGATTGGTATAAAGGTGCGAGCACATTTTCACAATAATCTGCTGCGCTCTCCAAAATCATATCGATAGTATCAGTATCAGCATTTTCACCGTTACTGAGTGTTTTATAATGTGTTTGATAATCAAATACTTCATTAATTAAAAAACGAATGTCACGTAATGGCGCTTTGTATGTAGTCATTTATGCTGTCCTCATTATTTATTCCGTTATTACTTTATTATTCACAGCGACCCAAAAATTACATTGATAATCTGAACAAAGTTTGCTGTCAATTCAGCAAATTGTAAATTGAATATCATTTTTTATTTATTTAACAATTGCTTGGGATTTTATGTATTTTTAAAAATGTGGTCAGTAACATTAAATTTAAAGATATACACGATTTTATAATAAGTGAATCTTTGCTAATGGACTTGAAAGCAGAAGAGCGCAGCCCTTGTAAAATAAAAGCCAGAGACAAGGGCTGTTTTATTATTTATGCTTTGGCCAAATATAAAAAATCTGACAGATATGGGCGAACACCATTCCAAATTTCAAAAGATTCAATTGCTTGACCAAGTAGCATTCCGAAACCATCGGCAAAAGGTACACCGCGTTTTTGTGCTTCATCTAGGAAGCTTGATGCTTTACCATAAGCCATTTCGTAAGCATATTTGAATTGTAATGATTCAGGGAGTTGTAATGTTTCTCCGCTTAGGCTTGCCGAAGTTGCATTAATGACAATATCGAAATCGCCTGCCAAGTCATTCAGTGCAACTGCATTTAAGGCATTCGCAATTTTGGGAGATGTTTGAGCTAAATTAGCGATTAACGTTTCAGCCCTGCTTAATGTACGGTTGGCAATGGTAATGTGACTTACGCCAGCGTGTAGTAGCGGGTAAATGACGCCACGCGTTGCGCCACCTGCACCTAGAATTAAAACTCTGGTGTGTTTCAAAGGCCAGTTTAAGTTCTCAATGGCACTAACTAAACCCTGTCCATCGGTATTGTCGCCGTGTAACTGCCCATTTTGCATCCATAAAGTATTGACTGCGCCAGCAATTAGCGCGCGCTCTGACAGATGTTGGCATAAACCAAAGGCTTGTTCTTTAAAAGGGACGGTAATATTTAAGCCGATCCCACCATCATTAAAAAAATTTTGGACTGTGTTTTGAAAAGCATCTAAAGGGGCAAGTATTTTTTGATAATTCAGTACAATACCTGTTTTTTCTGCAAAAGCTTGGTGTAATTCTGGTGAGCGAGATTGTTCAATGGGATGACCGACCACTGCAAATTGTTTCATTTTTAGTAACTATGTCTAGAAATGAAATTAATATACGTGAAATATGTCCCTATGAAAATTGAAAATAAGGAAAAAATAGAGGCTATCTATGCAAATGATTTTCTAAAATATTTAAATTTTACTCAGGGTTACAGATTGATTCAATTTTTTCATGAACAAAAGATAGACCTAACAGAAATAAACCAATAGCCAAAATCACGGTTGAAGAAATAGAAAGTCCATCAGAAAGTGGATTTTCAAAAGCAATTGTTGTGCTGATTGAACCAAGCAGCATGCCTAAACTGATCCAGAACAATAATGCTTTGTGGTTGTGGAAAATATTAAACATAGCGAAAACCTTCCCCGAAAAATATTTTAAAATTACAGCATACTAATCTTAAACTATTATGACGGTTATAAGCGTTAATGTTCTATTAAGTAGGATAATCATTTGTAAGTAATCATAACAAATTTCATTTGTGAAAAATGTGTAGCAAACGCATCTTTAATTGCCATTTACTTGGGAAATCAAATAAATGGCTAGATCATAGACGCTGTTATTGTAGTTCACGCAGCCAATCATGAGGTTTCAGATAATAATCAGTCAAACGTTTTTCGGGAGAGTTTTGTTGCCATTCTGGACTGTATGACCACGCCACTAAATTGGGTAAACTGACCAAAATTGACTCAATACGACCACCAGTTTGTAAACCAAATAATGTTCCTCGGTCATAAACTAAGTTGAATTCGACATAACGCCCACGACGGTAAAGCTGAAATTCACGTTCAGCTTGGCTATATGGTTGGTCTCGATGTTTTTCAAAGATCGGTAGAATCCCTGATAAGTAACCATTGCCAACGGCTTGCATATATTGGAAACAGGTATCGAAATCCCAGCAGTTTAAATCATCGAAAAATAAACCACCGACACCACGTTGTTCATCTCGATGTTTCAAGTAGAAATAATCATCACACCATTGTTTGTGTTGGGCATAAACAGTTTCGCCAAACGGAAGACAAAGCTCATAGGCATTCTGATGCCAATGGAGAATATCTGCATCATCTGCGTAAAATGGTGTTAAATCAAAACCGCCACCAAACCACCAAATGGGTTCTTTTCCTTCAGGCTCTGCCACAAACAGACGAATATTGGCATGTGACGTTGGAATGTGCGGATTGCGAGGATGAATTACCAGTGACAGTCCTAAGGCCTGTGCTTTGGCACCAGCAATTTCAGGATGTCGCGCTGTTGCAGAGGCGGGTAATTGCTGGATATTGATGTGTGAAAACATCACACCGCCTTTTTCAATGAGCTGACCATCTTGAAGTACGCGTGATCGCCCACCGCCACCCTCAGGGCGTTGCCAGTCATCAGTGATAAAACTTGCTGTGCCACCTATGGCATTTTCTTGTAATTCTAATTGCAGACAAATACGGGTTTGTAAATCAAGTAAAAATTCACGTACACGCTGAATATGCGTGGATGTTGGGTGTTGCATGATGACCTCATACAATAAATTTAAAATTAGCTATGCCATCAAAACACAAAACCATAAAAAAAGTAAGGGATTTTTGCTTTGATGATTATTCTTGGCTAGCCATTACATAGAGATACAAGGCTCCAAAATAGAAAATTGGGCGTATACAGGGTTGAAATTAATTAAAATCTTCTTGATTGTACAAGTGTGACATACGTGCAACTTTGGTTTTTAAGTATGACTCATTGAATGGATTTAAACCTACCGTGAGTGGTACCCGACCCACAACATTAATTCCAAGTTCTTGTAATGCTTTGAGTTTGAGTGGGTTGTTGGTAATTAATTTAATTTGATGGACTTGGAGATGATCCAGCATAATTTTACACATATCATAGCGGCGTGCATCGGCAGGTAAATTGAGTAACAGGTTGGCATCGACAGTATCATGCCCTTGGTCTTGTAAGGCATAAGCACGAATTTTGTTGGTTAAGCCAATGCCACGACCTTCTTGACGTAAATATAAAATGACGCCTTGGCCTGCGTCTTGAATCAGTTGTTGTGTGGCTTTGAGTTGTGGGCCACAATCACATTTTAGTGACGAAAAGGCATCGCCAGTGAGGCATTCAGAGTGAATACGTACCAATACAGGTTCGGTCATCGGTGCATCCAAACCTTTAGACAGTGCAACATGTTCCTCACCTGTTTCAGGGTCTTGGAATACACTGATGTTGAATTCACCAAATGCGGTTGGGAGTTTAGACGTCGCAACAAATGCAATAGGCACAATTAAGCTCTTTTATCATCAATAATTGTTAAAATTATATCGCACTGACTGAAGATTCATAGATTTTACATACAAAAAATACGCCAATGCTTTTCTTTTTTTGTGGAAAGTATTTAATAATAGTTGAACATTGGTGTCGTTTTTCAGGATAATCACACTCTTGTCTATGACAAACGCAATGTGCAATTTATCGAGAGACATGTGGCTCATTGAAAACAACGCCAGATTCGTTAAAATGATCGGCTTTATGTAAATACCCCCCAGCTTAGGATTTTTGCCAGGCTTCAGAAGGCTTCGCCACATTATGTTGTATACAGAAATACCAGCTCATCGCCCTGTTACGCCGTTGCTTGATGACATTACGCATCCGCAACAATTACGCCAGCTTGATCAAGCGCAACTTGAACAAGTCGCAGATGAGTTACGTCAGTATATTTTGTATGCTGCTGGGCAAAGTGGTGGGCATTTTGGTGCTAATTTAGGCGTAATTGAGCTGACCATCGCACTTCATTACTGCTTCAATACACCAAATGATCGTTTAATTTGGGATGTGGGACATCAAGCATATCCTCATAAGGCATTGACAGGACGCCGTGAGCAGTTGGTGAGTATTCGGGCAAAAGACGGCTTGGCTGCATTTCCTGCACGAGAAGAATCTGAATTTGATACTTTTGGCGTTGGACATTCGTCTACTGCCATTTCTGCTGGCTTAGGCATGGCATTAGCACGTCGTTATCAAAAGAATCCTTGTGATGTTGTCTGTATTGTTGGTGATGGTGCAATGACAGCAGGCATGGCCTTTGAAGCGATGAATGATGCTGTAGCGCATCAAGCCGACTTAATTGTTGTTTTAAATGACAATGATATGTCAATTTCCCAAAGTACGGGTGGTTTCGCCAAACACTTGGCAGCAATTTGGCAGCAAGGTCATTCAGTGACAATTAATGCAGAAGGTCAGGCCATTGTTGAACCTTACCCAGAATGGGAATATACATCTCGCTTGCATCAAGCAGCAACTGAAGAAGCAGATAACCTCTTTAAAGCGATTGGTTTTGAGTATTTTGGTCCGTTTGATGGACACAATACGCAACAGTTAATTCAAGTGTTTAATGCGATTAAACAGCGCAAGGGGCCACGTCTTGTACATGTCTATACCAAAAAAGGAAAAGGCTTTGCACCAGCAGAAGCTGACCCGATTGGTTATCATGCCATTGCGAAAATAACGCCATTAAAAACAGCGATCCAAAAGAAAGCACCACCTAAATATTCAGATATCTTTGGAAAATGGTTATGTGATGAAGCCGCACAGGATCATCGTTTGTTAGCGATTACACCTGCGATGTGTGAAGGGTCTGGCATGGTAAAATTTGCCCAGCAATTCCCCGATCGGTTTTTTGATGTTGCCATTGCTGAACAGCATGCGGTGACTTTAGCGGCGGGTATGGCATGTGAAGGCTTAAAACCTGTTGTAGCGATTTATTCTACGTTTTTACAACGGGGCTATGACCAACTTATTCATGATGTTGCATTGCAAAATTTAGATGTGACATTTGGTATTGATCGAGCAGGACTTGTCGGCGAAGATGGCCCAACCCATGCAGGCGCTTATGATTATGCTTATATGCGTACGGTTCCTAATTTGGTATTGATGGCACCGAAAGATGAAAATGAATGTCGCCATATGCTGCATTCTGCTTATCAATATAATGGCCCGGCTGCAGTACGTTATCCACGGGGTGTGGGTGTGGGTGTTGAAGTGGAGGAGCAGCTTCGCACCATTGAAATTGGGCGTGCGGAAATTGTGTTAGACATTTCCCCGAAGTTGGATGAGCAAATTACCATCTTGGCTTTTGGTAGCCGTGTTTATCCTGCAATGCAAGTTGCTGAACGAATCTCTAAACAACTGGATGTTGGTGTTATTGTTGTAAACATGCGATTTATTAAGCCACTTGATGAGCAGATTTTACAAGAGTTAAATCCACGAACCACACTATTCGTGACAGTGGAAGAACATGCTGTGATGGCAGGCGCTGGAAGTGCTGTGAATGAAGCCTTGGTTCATGCAAATATTCTAAAGCCTGTGCTCAATTTAGGTTTGCCCGATGAATTTTTACATCAGGCTGATCATGCACAAATGTTACATGATTGTGGTTTGGATGCAGAAGGCATTGAAAAATCGATTCTTCATGCATGGAAAAAAAGTCTGCAAATTGTTTAGTTCATAGAAACTTTCAAATTGTTTAGTAAAAAGCCTGAATGTTTGATAGAATATTCGGGCTTTTATGCATTATTCTTTGTCAAAATCTTCAGTTAATTGTAGTGGGTGTTCAATGGAACCTATGGTGGTGATGGCTGCGCGTGCGGCTCAAACAGTTGGTCAAGAGCTTTTAAAAGCGCATCAAAATCGTCATAAACTCGATTTACAAGTTGAAGAGAAAGGCATTGATGGGCCTGTTACACGTGTTGATCGTTATCTAGAACAGCTCACAATCGATACTTTACGTAAAAGTTATCGTAATCATAGCTTCTTGGGTGAAGAGTTTGGCCTGCAAGAAGGCAATGGACATGATGCAGATTGGTGCTGGGTGATTGATCCACTTGATGGCACACTTAACTTTGTGAATGCACTTCCTCATTTCTGTATTTCTATTGCTGTTCAACATAAAGGCATTACACAACATGGGGTGATCTATGACCCAGTGCGTGATGAACTTTTCTCTGCAAGCCGTGGTCGTGGTGCTGTGTTGAATCAGCGTCGTATTCGTGTTAACCAACGTGACAGCCTAGAGAATACTTTTATTTCGGTGGGCCATGCATATCGCGCAAAACGTGATGGTCAAATTATTTCTTATGCGAAACAGCATTTCGATGCATTGTTGGCTGTGACAGAAGCGGGCGCACAATTTCGTCGCGGTGGTTCGGCTGCGTTAGATTTGGCTTATGTTGCTGCAGGTCGTTTTGACGGTTTCTTTGAATTGGGTTTAAAACCGTGGGATATCGCTGCGGGTGAACTGATTGTCAAAGAAGCGGGTGGTACAGTCGTCGATGCTCGTGGTGGATCAGAGTCAATGAATAATGGCCAAGTTTTGGCATGTCACATGAAAATGCTGAAACCTCTAATGCAAGCGGTTGTCCCTGCTTGGGCGGAAGCTGCAAAATAAGTCAGAATTTTTCTCAAAACCGGTGACGATAGTCATCGGTTTTTTTATGTCTTATTGATCGTATGGTGTTGTGGTTCTGGACGTTTCCATAGCCAGAACAGTGCCCCCATCATGCAAAAAATTAAGGGATAAACGACCCAAGGATGAGGAATTGTACAAATCATTAGGATTGCAGCAAATGTCATACTGATGCTCGAAAAATACTTAATTTTTCTAGGAACTGAGCGATCATGCTGCCATTGTTGTAAGATCGGACCAATAAAACGATTATGATACAACCATGTATGTAGCTTTTTTGAACCACGTGCTGCAAAAAAAGCAGCAAGCATAAAGAAGTCCAAAGTCGGTAAACCTGGAATAAAAACCCCTAAAATTCCCAAAAAAATACAAAGCCAAGCCACCAAAATGCATAACCCACGAATCCATGCATGTCGAGCAAGGTTTATTTCAGGTGAATGAGCGCATTTTGTTTGACTCTGATGCAGGGGAGGAACATTTGAATGATGCGGTTGATCTGATTGCAAGTTATTCATCTCATGTTCCTTATATTCACCTTGTGGTTTTAGCTGGAAAATTGAGTATCTACAAAATTCCGTGTCTTTGATGCTATCGTTTGAATGAGCAAACGATAGCGTAGAAAAAATGATGATTTCAGCGTTTGGCGATATTCATTATTTTAGGTGATCTAATTGTTCCAGCGCATGACCAAAATAAGCGAAAGCATCTAAAGCACCTTGAATAACTTGATCTTGTTGTTCTTTGGTGTATTGAGCATCATCTAAAGCTTGTACGAATCGTTTCCATACTTTGGCACGCCCTTCAGGATACGCTGCGAGGTTACGTGCGCCAAATTCGGCAGAGTAACCTAAATGTTTTTGAGCTTCTTTAAATAAAAAGGCTGCCCCTAAAGTTGAGCCTTCAGATACATAAATCCAGCCAAGTGCAGCAGGTAAGGTGACCGCTTCACTTTGTAATTCGGTATTCTGAGGCTCGATACCTAAATCTTTTAAATCAAGACGTGCTTGTTGAGAGCGACCGCGGATTTCAAGATCTGGAATCAGATCAGCGACGCCATCTTTTTCAAACAAGTTTTCAATTTCTTGCTGAAAGTAATATTGTGATAGCGTAAATTGTGCATATTTTTCTTTGCTAGAGAATACATCCGCTTGTCCCATGAGTTGGTGCATACGCTCATGCTCAGAAGCAGTTTCTGTTTTTAGGCGTTGAGATAACGTTAAAACGGTGTCTTGTACTGAGCTATTCAAGATAAATCTCCTACATATCTATAAAATGTTTAAGAGAAAATGGTTTAAATCCATTGTCTTAAGAAATTAATATAAAACGATCATCAAATACGGTTGAATTACGAAATATAGTAGAAGAATAAATGACCTATGTTGTCCTTAGATCTTTAAAGTATTCTACGTGTGTAATATCAAGGTAAATTTAGTGGCTAAATGTTACATTTTAAATAGTAATAATTATTAGTATCTTTGTCATATTAGCAAAAAACAATATAAAAAAGATGTTATGCTGATGGTTTTAATATAAATTGTTTACAATCAATATCTTACTTTTATTTATGTAAATTTTGTTGATAGAATTTTTTTTGTCTCCCAAAAAAAATCATGTATAAAAATGTTATTTTTTATCAATAATTTAATC
This sequence comes from Acinetobacter sp., assembly GCA_047605045.1. Taxonomy (GTDB): domain Bacteria; phylum Pseudomonadota; class Gammaproteobacteria; order Pseudomonadales; family Moraxellaceae; genus Acinetobacter. The sequence goes on from JASGGM010000033.1 coordinate 13,592, forward strand.
ATAATTTTTTTTGATGTAATTTTTGATCATAGGGATATCAAAAAACATTTCATAAACCAGTCGTACAAGCGATTGAGCCAATTTACAAACTTAATTTTAAAAATGCGTGACATTCATAAATTTTTTGCTATAATCTTGCAACGCACATCATTTCCGTTCATTACCTGAACATTCTGTTCTATTCATTGTAAGCGCACGCTGTCCATCGAGAGGACCATTTCTTGCGCCCCAATCGCTCAGCGATTCTTCAGGTTGCGGCCGTAATCAAGCGTGCGTTTAGTCCACATCGTCGTTATCGGATTGCCACTGAATTTTAATTTCAGCCTATGGCGCTTGCCGCTTTTTGCCGATGTCTATATTAGTATTTATTAAAAATGGAGCACCCAATTCGGGTGAAACTCTTATGAGCAAAACTTTTGCCGATTTTCCGCTACATGAATCTATTCAACAAGCGTTACAAAGTTTAGGTTTTACAACACCTACACCGGTTCAAGAACAATCTATCCCTGCTGCATTAGAAGGTAAAGACCTTTTGGTATCAAGCCAGACAGGCTCAGGCAAAACAGCGGCATTCTTATTGCCAACACTGCATAAACTTGCAGAAAACGACGTACTTGTACCTTTTAAAGACCGTATGCGTGCGGTGACTCAACCTGCAATTCTTGTACTTTGCCCAACACGTGAATTGGCGCAGCAAGTAAGTCAAGATGCAATTGCTTTCGTTCGTCATATGAAAGGCGTGCGTATCGCAGCGATTATGGGCGGTATGCCTTTTGGTAAACAAATTCAGCAATTAAAAGGTGCGCAAGTCGTTGTTGCAACGCCTGGTCGTCTTCTGGATTTAGTGAACCGTCGTCAAATTAAATTAGATAAAGTTGATGCTTTAATTGTTGATGAAGCGGATCGTATGTTAGATCTAGGTTTCTCTGAAGACTTGGAAGCGATTAGCGATTTAGCAGCAAATCGTGAACAGACATTGATGTTCTCTGCAACTTTTGCAGATCGTATTATCAGCCTTGCTGAACGTATGATGAATAAACCAGAACGTATTTCAATTGAAACTGGTCACTCTACAAATACTGACATTACTCAAACATTGCATTGGACAGATGGTTTCGAGCATAAGAAAAAATTGCTTAGCCATTGGTTAGCCGATGAGTCTTTAGATCAAGCGGTTGTATTCGCAAGCACACAAGAAGATACAGACATGCTGGCCGAAGAATTGGCTGAAGCGGGTCATTCTGTTGTTGCTTTACATGGTGCGATGCCACAAACCGTGCGTAATCGTCGTTTACGCAGTATCCGTGAAGGCCGTGCGAAAATTCTTGTGGCGACTGACGTTGCTGCGCGTGGTCTTGATGTTCCAACAATCTCACACGTGATTAACTTTGGTCTACCAATGAAAAATGAAGACTATGTACACCGTATTGGTCGTACTGGTCGTGCTGGACGTACAGGTCAGGCGATTACATTGGCAACTTACCGTGAACGCGGCAAAATCCGTGCACTTGAAGATTACTTAGATGCTCGTTTAGATGTATCTGAAATTGAAGGGCTTGAGCCATCTCCACCTCCTGCACGTTCAGGTCGTGGTGGTCGTGACGGTGGTCGTGGTAACGGCAAACGTGGTGGTGGTTTTGGTGGCGGTCGTCGTTTTGAAGGTGAAAGTAACTTCAAACGTCGTGACGGTGGTCGTGATGACCGTCCGCGTCGTAGTTTTGATGATAAACCGCGTGGCGAACGTCCAAGCTTTGGTGAAGAGCGTCCACGTCGTGAATTTAATTCAGACCGTCCGCGTCGCAGTTTTGATGATAAACCACGTGGCGAACGTCCAAGCTTTGGTGAAGATCGTCCGCGTCGCGAATTTAATTCAGACCGTCCGCGTCGCAGTTTTGATGATAAACCACGTGGCGAAC
>JASGGM010000034.1:0-15302 GCA_047605045.1 Acinetobacter sp.
TCTGTCGAAGTAAGGGCATGTTCTTCAGCAGCCATAAATCACACCTGGTCAATGTTTATTACAAAAAAGAGAAACGACTATCGCAAGCTGCTTGATATATCGTATTCCCTAATATTCAATTTTTATGCGTTTATGCTCGTTTTTGTAGACGTGACACCCAAAAAGGGGCAACCCACGACATGGTTTGAACGAGTATAAAACCACAAAACAATGCCCCCGATGACAACGGTTTAACATTGCTTAAAATTAAAATAAATCCAACAATCACAATTGCAAACTTGCCCATCATGCCACGATACATATTGGTCAGCACTTGCTTTGTTGCACGTGCACCAGCAACCCGAAAGGACTGCCATGAAAAATATGTTGTTGCCAGCCAGCAAATTGTAGCACCAAGTGCTGCGCTTTTCGCGGCGGTCAAATCTTTCACACCCCAAGCTATCAGGGCTGAAACGGGTATCATGCATGCTTGCAAGAAGACCAAAGCTTTCGCCAGTCGTCGGTCAATCAAGCGACTCTTTGGGCTCATTGTTATCTACTCACAGCATAAATGCTTAACAAGTTTAGCTAATGATCGTTTTTAATCGAAGGCATTATAGAGTTCCCCCCCTAAACATGCAATCTTTTCCCGACCAATGGTCTGCGATTTTCAAAAAATCTATGATTTTTTAATTTAATGTTAAGCTTTTATTGCATCTGTAATTTTTGTGTAATTCCTGTACACCGCTGTACGGACAGCGCTAAATCCTTCCATGCTTGTATAAAATTGCTTTCGGCACTTAAGCTTTCATCGACAGCCTGAAATTGAAAAGGTTGCAGTTTCTGGTATTGACTACTTGCAGCCTGCCCTTCTGCCAACAAACACATGTTTTGATTTGGACGATGGTCATTTAAATATTTTATTTGTGTCACAGTAGGCGCAATGTGTGGATCATCACTTAATGCCCCTGCCAGCTTAATATTTAATGGTCTTTCAAGGTATTGGTATGCATCATGATACGACCAATAAGGTATGATTTTTTTAGATTGTCCGACCTGTTGCGTCGTTGTGAGAAGTTTTTGGGCAAAATTGCGAGCATTTCTCCAATAAGCCACTTTGTTTTCTGGATGCTGTTTCGAGCGCAATGCGGCAATAAAAAAACCAATTCTTATCGCATTATTAGGGTCTAGCCAAACATGCGTGTCTATACTATTTGCAATTGAATTTCCTCGAACATCTCGCAAAGGCAATGTGGCAAGTATGCCCATATTTAATAAGGAAATGGCTTTAGGGTTTCCATTAAGCAAACGATCTAAGGGTGCCTCATGGGCTTTGCCTAACCACAGGACCAATTCAGCATCCTGAATGGCCTTTCGATTGGCAGGTGTCAGCTGCACATCGTGCCCTGATTGATGATTGAGTAATAACTGCGGTGTTTCTACTCCTTTTGTCACTTCTTGTGCAATGAGATATAAAGGATGAATGGAAACAACAAAGCCCTGCGCTTTAAGCTGTCCAGCCACACAGATTAAAAATGTAATTGCCAAAAATCGTGCCATCATCATTACTTTGCCCATTTCACTATCATTACCACTATCTTAATGTTACACTATAACATTAAAAACGATGTTATATTACAAGCAATTTACAGTTTTTGTGCCATAGGTGAAAAGATTTATGAGTTCATGTTCGCATTCGCATAAAAATGCATTGCATGAGGTCCACGATCATGGGGATATTCATGCCCGTTTAGAGCAAGCGGAGGCAATATGTTCAACCTCTGGCGCACGTTTAACGCCGCTACGTAAAGAAGTACTTCAGCTTATTTTAGGCGCTACTGGCCCAATCGGGGCTTATGACTTATTGGCACAAATTAAAAATACCTCGGATAAACCTGCCGCACCGCCTACAGTGTATCGTAGTCTGGACTTTTTACTGGATAAAGGCCTGATTCATCGTTTAAGCTCAATTAATGCTTTTATTCCATGTTGCCATCCACGCGAAGGTCATCAGGCTGCTTTTTTAATCTGCACCTCATGTAAGGCTGTCAAGGAAGCCTCTACCGAAGCTTTGATGGCGCATCTGAACCAATTGGCTCATGATGGTGAATTTAATATTCATCATACCGTAATTGAAATTTCGGGGACGTGTAAGCAGTGCAATCAAGCCTAAATGCGCAATTCGCACTTGTCTCTCTCGAACACATTCATGTTCGAATAGATGAGCGAGATATTCTAAAAAATGTTGATTTCTCACTATTTCCCCGAGAAATTGTCACCCTCATTGGACCCAATGGTGCAGGTAAATCAACACTAATTAAAGTATTGCTTGGCATTATGGCTCCAACGTCTGGAAAAATTTTAAAGAATCGCCAACTTAAATTTGCCTATGTACCACAAAAATTTAATCCATCGCATAGTTTGCCATTGCGTGTTCAGGATTTACTCAATCTAGAGCGTTGCGATTCATCTCACCGTGAAAAAATTATAAGTGAAACGGGAATCCATAAATTATTGGATGCTAAAGTTCAACAGCTTTCAGGAGGTGAACGTCAACGTGTATTACTTGCTCGTGCATTGTTGCGTAAACCTCAGATTTTGGTACTGGATGAGCCGATGCAGGGCTTAGACATTCAATCGGAAGCTGAACTTTACGAATATGTCCGCAGCATGCCCGAGCGTTACGATTGTTCCGTATTGATGGTTTCACATGACTTACAATGGGTCATGCAAGGCACCCAACGCGTCGTATGCTTAAATAAACATATTTGCTGTAGTGGATCTCCAGAAAACATTCAACAACACCCTGAATACCAAGCAATTTTTGGACAACAACGTGTACCCTACCAACATCATCATGATCATTGCGCACATGGCGATAGTCCCACACAATGTCAACATGACTCACGACCACATATTCACCCTGAATCGGAAGCTTAAGCCATGATGGAATGGTTACAACTACTTTTACCCGCATGGGTGATGGGTGCATTTCTCATTATTTTAACTGCCCCACTGGGTTGTTTAATGCTATGGCGCAGAATGTCTTTTTTTGCCGACACCATGTCGCATGGCACGCTTCTTGGTGTTGCTATTGCAGGTATATTACATTTGCCCATGTGGATTGGAGTCGGATTTCTTGCCATTATACTCGTAAGCATTTTATGGGCACTGCATGACTCACGCTTACCCAACGATGCCTTACTTGCGTTATGCTCTGCCACACTGTTATGTGCAGGGTTACTCCTTATTCAGCAACTACCTGCATTACGCCCTGAATTACTCAGTTACCTATTTGGTGACTTACTCACCATTGGTTGGGCAGAATTGCCTATTTTTGCCGTGATTGTAATTTTTGCCGTTGGAATATTAACTTACTTTTGGAAAGCTCAAATTCAAATTGCAATTGATCCAGATATTGCAATGAGTGAAGGCGTAAATGCCAAACTTCAGCGCCTGATCTTTATGTTACTGTTGGCATTATTTACAGTTTTAGCCTTACGTGCAGTCGGCTCACTGCTTATGGGCGCATTGCTTGTTATTCCAGCCCTTGCCGCTCGATTACTCGCACATTCGCCGAAACAAATGGTGCTTCTGGCTTTTACTATCGGACAAATTGCACTAGCAGTGGGATTATGGTCAAGTGCTTTGCTCAATATCGCAAGTGGACTGAGTATCGTACTCACCATGTCCTTAATCTTTACACTGATCTTTTGTTTTCAAAAACTTAAAAAATAGAATCTATTTATAAAATGGATTGTCTACTGAGGATTCAGCCTGTTGTTGCACATGTTCCTGCAAATCAGGCTGAGATTCTAATTCCGCAACAATCCGCCCCAATAACACGTATAATTTTTTCGCTGTTTCTAAACCTTTCTGATCCTTACTGACTTGTAAATTACCATAAAAATTGATTCGATCTGTTTGATTCTCAATGGTTAAATCTTCAATCATGAAAGATGAATGGTCTTCTGCAAACGGTTCTATCATCACAACACCCTATCTAAATTTAATGGTTCGTGCATTTATACGCCTGATTTAAACAGCTTTAAAATAGCGGTGATAATAGAATCTTGCAAATCTTTCATAATTTTATGAATCAAATTCTGTAAGATCGAACCATCTTTCGGTTCGCTCTGCTCTGCTGAATTACTTTGTGAAGCGGCCTGATCGAAGGAAATATCATGCAAGACACCTACTGGCTTAAATTGCTTTTTTAATGCCAAAAGCTGATCATCAGCAACGTCCTCCGCACACTGACTTTGTGCATCCCAATTCAAATATTCAATTTTTTTATTGGTTTTCACATCATTGGCATCCAAAGGAAGCTGATAAATTTTTCGTTTTTTTTGCTCAGTTAATGTTGGAAAAAGATTCATCCCCGTTAAATCTTCTATTTCACAAATACTGGTAATATGCACCTGCTGTGAATTATTATTCACTGCATAATACGCCCCAATAATGTCAGTTTTCGGAAAATAAACCGCTTTAAAAATTGCATTGGGCACCAGAACGCCATTTCCGATTTGATTCAAGCGCTTACTACTATAAATTGGCCCCGTAACCACATAGACATCTTGTTTATGTTTTTTCACGACCGCACGTGTTGCTTCTTCTAATTTTCGCCAGACTTCCTGATTGTTTTTCGGTGCCTGAGGTACAATATTGGCAAGTGAGAAACTGTCATATTGCGATGTTGTATTGGACATATCTGCATTTGGAGACATATGTCCTCGATCATATCCCGATGCCCGATAATCCTGCAACGTTGATCTATAAATTGCAGGAATCTTCGTCTCTTCATGAAAATGATCTTCACGCTTTATTCGCTGACTCAACCGCTCAATCGTCAAATGATCAGCACTCCACAAAGGGGTCTTGGAAAGACCAGAATACATCACATTAAAGCCATTAAAACAAATGGGGAAAGCTTTCTTCTTTAAACTTTCTTTATTTAAATAAGGGGGAGTATCCTGATAAAACTGAGCCAAACATTGTGAGTTTTCATTCGAAAACAATGACGATATTAATCCACTTTCTGCATGACTTAACTGATGCACTGCACACCCCATACATAATATTAGGTATTTTAATATGGGAGATATTGTCTGCTTGTTCTCAGGCATCTTGTTAAAGTATTCCTTATCACTAATTTTGAAAAAATAAGGATGTGAGCTTAACAAGCTGGTTTTGGAAAGTACATGAACCGTAAATTAAGTGCTTATTCCTTGTTCCAATGTGATATTTATCCTCTACTTGAGTAACAAATTGTTGAAATTCCGTACAGTGAATTGAATCTTCAAAATTTTTATGTGATGTTTACCTCAACAAATAACGATTTATTTACCATCTCAATTTAAAATTAGGAGTTTTAACTATGCGTAATTTATGGATCGGCATGAGCTTAGCGGTGGGGATGATTGCAACAACAGCCGCTTTTGCAGAACCCGCTGTTCAACCTGGTGAAACATTGGAAAGTTTGTCTAAAGCAAAAGTAACAACTACTGTAAACGGTCAACCGGGTTCTCTACAAGATTTAATCAGTAGTGGCAAATATCAACCTGTCGCAGCACCACAAGATCAAAATGCACCGCCATCTGGATCAATCGATCCAAATGCGCCAGCGCAACCACCTATTGATCCAAACGCACCAGCACAACAACCACCAGCGGATCCACTTGCACCGCCACAACCACAAGCTCCTGCTGATGCACCACCAGCACAATAATTTATTCTGTAGTAAAAAAGCACCAAATATGGTGCTTTTTTACGCTTCAAATGCTCTCTTCTAAATTTCGATCTGACTACCCAATTCTACAACGCGGTTGGTTGGAATTTGATAAAAGTCACTGACAGGACTGGTATTACGGTACATGGAAATGAATAATTTTTCTCGCCACGGCGCCATGCCTTCTCCCACGGTACTGATGAGTCGATCTCGTGAAATAAAGAAGCTCATATGCATCATATCAAACTCAAAACCGAGTTGTGTGTAGGCCTGTTCCATTGCACGAGAAATGTTCGGTTGATCCTTAAAACCATAATAGATAAAGATTCGGTAGAACCGTTCATCCAGTTTTTCTACAAATAACCGCTCATCCTGTGTTACATAAGGAATATCTTGCGTAATGACTGTGACAATCACATTCCTTTCATGCAAAACCTTATTATGCTTGATGTTGTGTAACATCGCATGAGGAACAATATTTGGATTTCCTGTCAGGAAAATGGCTTCACCAGGCACATAATTGGTTTCATGACTCATACTGACACTTTTTATAAACAACTCAAGAGGCAATGCATCTTTTTCGAGTCGATTAAATACAATTTCTTTGCCCCGTTTCCATGTCATTAAAATAGTAAATGCAACTGCCCCAATCACAATCGGCACCCATCCACCAGACACAATTTTAAGTGAGGTTGATGCGACAAAAATACCATCTAGCATTAAAAAAGGAATAGCAAATAAGGCGACTTTCCACCATGGCCAACGCCATGAACCAAACGCCAAGACAGAAATGAGTATGGTGACACACAGCATGGTCATTGTTACGGCCACACCATAGGCACTGGCAAGGTTACTACTACTCTGAAATAGAACAATAAGAACAAAAACAGAGACATACAGCACCCAATTAATCAATGGTACATAAATCTGTCCCTGTTCCACATCGGAGGTATGATTAATGGTCAAGCGTGGTAAGTATCGAAGCTGGATGGCTTGATTCACCATGGAAAATACACCAGTAATAACAGCCTGTGATGCGATCACGGCAGCAGCTGTTGCCAAACCGATCATTGGATAGAGTGCCCAATTAGGGACGAGCAAATAAAAAGGATTAGAAACGGCAGATGCATCACGCAACAACAATGCACCTTGTCCTGCATAATTCAGCATCAAACTTGGACAGACCACAATAAACCATGCCAAGCGAATTGGCATACGCCCAAAATGTCCCATATCTGCATAGAGTGCTTCCCCACCCGTCATGGTGAGAACAACAGAACCCATTGCAATAAAAGCCACAAAAGGTTGATGAATTGCAAATTCAACCGCCCAATATGGATTGATAAACAGCAGGATATGCGGCGTTTGGATAATGCTCCATAAACCAAGTAGCCCAATGGAAATAAACCAGACTAATGTTATTGGACCAAAGAACTTGCCCATGGTGGCCGTACCATGACGTTGCACTAAAAACAGCGCTGTTAAAATTCCCAATGCTATTGGAATGAGCCAGCGGTCAAATGCAGGGGTCGCTATACTTAAACCTTCAATTGCTGAAAGTACTGAAATCGCTGGTGTGATGATACCATCGCCAAAAAATAAAGAAGCACCGACAAACCCCAGTGCAATTAAGTAGATCTTTTTATTTTCTGCCAAGCGTTTTGTACGTAACAATAATGCAAGTAAAGACATAATCCCACCTTCACCATTATTGTCTGCGCGCATAATAATAGAGACATATTTAAAACTAATCGACAGCGTAATACACCAGAAAATCAGCGATAAAATACCAAAAACCGTCGACTCAGAAATATTGACATGTGCGCTCGAAAAAGTCTGTGCGAAGGCATACAGCGGGCTTGTCCCGATATCACCAAACACGACACCCAATGCCGCAAGAGTGATTGCGGACATTGACGCTTTTTGGGCAGGTTGTTGCATAGAAAAACTACTTTAATTTGTTCTTGTCTGGCAATATTAACACTATGTACGCAATTTTGCCTAAATTCGCTTTGTTGTAACTTGGCAGGTGCCTTTTTTTTATGTATTATCGCAGCCCTTGGTGAGGTGTCCGAGTGGCTGAAGGAGCACGCCTGGAAAGTGTGTATACGTTTACGCGTATCGAGGGTTCGAATCCCTCTCTCACCGCCAAGATTCATTCCAAAGATGTCCAGTGGAATATGAAAAGGCTTAAACTGTAAAGGTTTAAGCCTTTTTTGTTGTCTCATGCTATCAGATGATATCTATTACAATCCTGCTATAGCTGAAAGTATAAGTGGCGCAATAACCCGATATAATATAAATAACCTGAATTTGATGAATGACTTGATCAATTTCAAAAACAAAAAGCACAGGATGACGGCGTTTTACGATCAATTCCAACCCCTTTAAAACAACCGCATTTCTTTACACGCCAATACTTTTTTGTGAAGCATTTTTAAACCATGATCAGCATAACAATTTGTTTCAAACGCTGTTATGGAAGTACATTCAGCACAATAATAAGAAAACATTTCTTCTGAAAGCGGCACATTCGGTTGCACTTGAGAACACACTTGGCGATATCTCTGCAATGTTTGCTGCTGCCTTTTTCCCGACATCAACTCACCTGTGACTGCATCAATCAGCTCGATATTGGCAAAAGGTTCAGCCTTCACACATTCCCGCCGCATGAGCTGTTCAAATTGTTGCCGGCTTTGTTGATACCCCTGTTGCGCCTGTCGATTACATTGCTGTTTCACCTGCGCCACTTTCATGATTGGCCATTGTTCATTGCCCCAATATAATTCCGTTTTCTTTTCATAGCCAAAAACACAACAGCTACTCAGCAACATACTCATAATAAGCAACAATATAATAGATTTGAATGCGGGCATATCCATATACTCCATTCTCTGCACAACATGAGTATGCACAAAAATGAGCGACTATAAAAGCTAACACGGCATACAGCGCTACCTATCTATCCATTCATAAAATTTCTGCTAACTCGGAAAACCGACTCAAAAATGCATGCTGTTCTTAAAAATCTGCATGAAAAGCTTGGCCTGCCTGTATATCATCAGCATTGCCAAAACTATAATAATTTGGATCATCATTTTTAAAGTTATGCAGATCATGTAACCGCGTTGATACGTCCATTTAGCCTGATCGCGATAGCAGATTTCACTGATTTTAAATGCTGCACAAGCTAGACGAATGCTAATACTCAGTTATTCTTAGAAAATGATCACCTAAATGTCATTCTATTCTGCCGCCCTCTACTATCAATAAATATAAAATTCTCCTTGTCTATAATTTTGAGTTGCACTGTTTCGTAATTCGACTTTCCCGATCCATCATCCCAATTGACCTCCACCACATAGGTATGACCATCAATCGCACGTATCGACCTAACGAAGCCTGTCACACCTTCGTACAAGAAACATGAATAGTCACCCATTCGATCCACCAGCATGGTCTTTTTTTCTGGAATTTCGCAAGTCCGCAGCTCACACGCATAGTGTCCAAGTCGTATGAATTCGAAGAAGTGCGGTACTACCGCTTGCATGCTGATCTCGGTCATGACTTGATTTCCCAATCATAGAACATCATAAAAGTTGGCATTAAAAAAGCTTGCCTATATTTCTTCGTAGTAAAACCGCCGCTGTCACCATCAATCTACTTTCATCATGAATTGATGCTAGCACCATCCAATGGCTTATACATATATTTACAATGCTTTTATTAAAAAAAACTTTGTATCTTCTATTTTTTCAGTATAAATAGAATCTTGAAATATTCAAAGATTCCACCCTAAAAACGTCATGTAAATAACATTGACGATATGACAATAAACAACTGGAGATAACAATGGGTCTTTTTGATTTTGTGAAAGGTATTGGTAAAAAAAATCAGGCAAAAGTTGAAGAACAACCAACGACTACAACTGCAACACCCGCGGAACCGACTGCACAACAAGTTGCGAATCAACTGCTGGCACATGTAAAGAGTTTAGGTTTGGCCGTAGAAGGCTTATCTGTGAGCTATAATTCAACCACAGATGTCGCTACGGTTAAGGGTCAAGTAAAAACTCAAGCAGATAAAGAAAAAATTATTCTTGCTGTTGGAAACATCGATCATGTCGCTCAAGTAGATGATCAACTTAGCGTCGAGGTTCCTGAACCAGAAAGTAAATTCTATACCGTCAAATCTGGTGACAATTTATCGAAGATTGCGAAAGAGGTGTATGGTGATGCCAATAAGTATCCGACCATCTTCGAGGCAAATAAGCCATTACTCAAAGACCCTGATGAAATTTTCCCTGGTCAAGTCCTTCGTATTCCACAATAATTTTTTGTGACACGCTGCAATCAAGACAAAGGCGCATGCTTTACCAGTAGCGCCTTTTTTCATGTCTATCTAAATTGAACAGTCATATCATTGATCAATGATATCAGCAAAATTAGAATCCAGTACAACCACTAAATCCTGTGGATTTAAACCAATGTCCAAACCTCTTTTTCCGCCACTGATATATATTTTCTCTAATTGCTGAGCCGTCGCATCAATCACCGTTTTTAAACGCTTTTTCTGACCCAATGGGCTAATGCCACCCACCAAATACCCTGTTAAGCGTTCTGCATCTTTAGGATCCGCCATATGCAGTTTTTTACAGCCCAATGCTGTTGCTACTTTTTTAAGACTCAGTTGATGCTGTACAGGCAATATCGCCACATAATGATTTTTATCATCCGTGACCAATAACGTCTTAAATACTTCCGAAACGTCTAAATTCAATTTTTCCGCCGCTTCTAAACCAAAACTTTTAGCATTGGCATCATGTTCATATTCGTGAATGCTATAGTCAATTTTTTTCGATTTTAATAACTTACATGCAGGTGTCATGGCTGTTCTTCAAAACATCAATCATGGTCTTAGTATAAGCATTTAATTCACTAAATCAAAAAGCTGTATAGTATAATGATTCTCATATGATAACAGCGTGAACTGACAGATTTACACAGTGTATCAAGTTTATGACTTCTGATACGTCACATGGATTTATCTGATCATAAAAATGGCGGCATAACCAAAAGTTACTGATTTTCAGAGAAAACCCAAGTAAAATTTTGCTTTTATTTTTTCTCTCGAAAGGCATAGCCTCAATTCGACTTATGATGTTTTTCAAGGAATTCTTATGTTAGCACTAGATGTACAACATGTTCGCATGAATCAACATGCTGCTAATAAAGCACAAGCATTGCAATGTCTAGTGGACATTCTAGTGGAAGATCAACTCGTTACACCAGAATATATTCAAGGCTTAACTGCAAGGGAACAACAAAGTGCAACCTATTTAGGGCAAGGAATTGCAATTCCACACGGCACACCACACTCTCGACAATTTATTTTAGACACCGGGGTCCGCTTAGCTCATTTTCCTGAAGGTGTGGTTTGGGACGGAGAAAATAAAATTTATTTAGCCGTTGTCATTGCAGCTAAATCGGATGAACATCTACAAGTATTACAAATCTTGACTCGTGCGCTCATTGGTGATGTATCGACACAAGTTCAGAATGCACAATCACCAGAACAAATTATCGAACTACTTCAGGCACAACCGCCTTCATTGGCATTACATGAGAACCTGATTGCAACGCAAGTCGCGGCCACCGATATCGAAGACCTGATTTGGCATGGCACGCAACTGTTGAAACAGCAACAATTGGTAGAATGCGGATTTTTATCTGCGTTACAACCCAAACAAATGATTCATTTGGGTGAAGGGATTTGGTCCATCACGGCGAATCAGCATGTACTTAGCCCTGCGGTCAGTGTCGTAAAGTCTGAACAGGTATTACGTCATCAAGATGAAGCCTTATCAACATTACTGTGTATTGCCAGTAATGATCAACTTGATATGCCTCAATTTAATCGTTTGATGGATATTTTGTTTGATCCTGCGCAACTCAGCCGTTTGAATCAAGAACAAAATAGCCATGAAATTGCACAAATGATTGGTGCAGAAATCATTCCTGATTGGCCATCTCGCAGTATTATTTTAGCCAATGCCCATGGTCTACATGCACGCCCTGCTACACATTTGGTTAATATCACCAAGAATTTTACTGGTGATATTCAAGTCGCCGTAGAAGGTGGGCAATTTGTTTCAGCTAAAAGTTTAACCAAATTATTATCCATAGGTTGTCGTCGTGGTCAAACGCTGACCTTTATTGCCCAACCTGACACAGATGCTGTCACGGCGCTGGACCAGATTATTGAAGCAGTCCAACAAGGCTTAGGCGAAGAAGTTGAACCAATAGATGCCAATACGGCGGTTTCCTCGGCCGAACATTCAGATGTCTTGGTATTCGAACCAGACTGCTTTGGTCGTGATGGAAATGGTGACAATAGCAAAGGGATTGCTGCATCGGCAGGTTTAGCTTTTGGACCAGCGCACGTCGTGAAACCGCGTGAGTTTAATTACGAACGTTTCGGGCATAGTTTAAAGGGCGAAAGTGAAAAACTTGATATCGCCATTCGTCAGGTCAAAAATAGTATTCGTCACTTTATTTCTCAAACCGAATCGTCTGCCATCAAACAAATATTCATGGCACATCTGGAAATGCTAGACGATCCAGATTTAATTCAAAATGTACAACGTGGCTTAAAACAGAATCTCTCTGCACCTGCAGCCTGGCATGAACATATTGAATCCGCTGCTAAAGCTCAGGAATCGTTAAAAGATCGTTTATTGGCTGAACGCGCTGCCGATTTACGCGACATTGGTGACCGTGTTCTGGCTGTATTGTGTGGCGTACCTGAAATTTCTGAGCCTGAACAGCCTTATATTTTAATTATGCACGATGTTGGGCCAAGCGATGTGGCACGGTTAAACAAAGACCGTGTTGCAGGAATCTTAACAGCTGTCGGTGGTGCAAGTGCGCACAGTGCGATTGTTGCCCGTGCTTTGGGCATCCCAGCGATCGTCGGGGCAGGTTCAGATGTACTCAAGATCGCAAGTAATGCCACCGTGTTGATTAATGGCGACAACGGTGAATTTGTGATTGAGCCTGCACAAAGCCTGATTGAGCATGCTATTGCCGAACGTCAACGCCAACGTGAATTGCGTGAACAAGCCGAACAACATTGTATGGAAACGGCGCTGACACTCGACCAGCATCATGTCGAAATTGCAGCCAATATTGGAAAAATCCATGCGACTGCACAAGCAGTTGCGCATGGTGCAGAAGCAATTGGCTTGTTACGTACCGAGCTGGTGTTTATGTCGCATAACAGTGCTCCGAATGAAGCGACTCAGGAAGCTGATTATCGTGTGGTGCTTGATGCTTTGGCAGGTCGTCCATTGGTGGTACGAACACTGGATGTCGGTGGTGATAAACCGTTACCGTACTTACCAATCGCAACCGAAGAAAATCCGTTCCTAGGCTTACGTGGTATTCGTTTAACCTTACGTAAACCAGAATTATTGCGCCAACAGTTAGTGGCATTGCTTAAAGCCGCAGATCATCGTCCACTACGCATTATGTTCCCTATGATTGGACGCGTAGAAGAATGGCGAGCAGCGAAAGCGATTTTGGACGAAGTACGTGCCGAACACCCATGTGAAAATTTACAAGTCGGAATTATGATTGAAGTGCCTGCGGCAGCTTTGCTGACGCCAATTCTGGCAAAAGAAGTAGATTTCTTCAGTATTGGTACCAATGACTTAACCCAATACACCATGGCAATTGACCGTGGTCATCCATTGTTGTCTGCCGAGGCAGATGGTTTACATCCAAGCGTTTTATTGTTGATTGATCAAGCCGTTCGGGCAGCACATCAACATGGTAAATGGGTCGGTATCTGTGGTGAATTGGCTGCCGATTCTAAAGCTGTACCTGTTTTAATAGGACTGGGCGTAGATGAGTTAAGTATGTCAAGTGCCAGTATTCCATTGGTTAAAGCTCAAATCCGTGGTTTAAATTATGCGCACTGCCAACAATTGGCACAGCAAGCCTTGCAATGTGAAAGTGCGACTGCGGTTCGGGAATTGGTGGAGTAAAGCCTGATGTCCAAAACAAATAAATCAAAAATTCTGACAATCACCCTCAATCCTGCCATTGATATTACGCTACAACTTGAAGAGTTACAGGTAGGTACTGTGAATCGGCAACTGGCAGCGCAAAGCCATGCCGCGGGGAAAGGCCTGAATGTTGCCCAAGTGCTAAAAGACTTAGGACATGACGTTATTGTTTCCGGATTTTTAGGACAAGAAAATCGGCAAATTTTCGATACACACTTTGCGAAAGAACAATTTGATAATCAATTTGTTTATGTTCAGGGCGAAACTCGCCAGAACATTAAAGTTGCCGAAAGTTCAGGGCGCATGACCGATATCAATGGTAAAGGTTTCTGGGTAGATGCTGCTGCGAAACAACAATTACGTGAGCAGCTAGAGAATATCATCCAACAAGTTGAAATTATTGCCATTGCAGGGAGTTTACCACAAGGTTTTAATGCAGATGAACTGGCTGCATTAATTGACTGGTTACAGGCAAAAGGCAAAAAAGTGGCTGTCGACAGCAGTGGCGCTGCACTTAAAGCGGCAATTGCAGCCAACCCATGGTTAATCAAACCCAATACCGATGAACTTACTGAAAGTTATGGCGTCAGCGCTGAAACTTTCGCTGAACAACAGCAACTTTTCCAAAGTCTAGGCAGTCACATCGACAATATTGTGGTATCAAGCGAAGGCGGTGTGAACTGGTTGCGTGATGGTCAGTCTTTACAATCCAAAGCCCCAAAAGTTGAGGTCAAAAGTACCGTTGGTGCAGGTGACTCTTTAGTGGCTGGCATGATTCACGGACTCATTTCAGGCCACCCTGCCGAAGACACCTTACAAACGGCGACCGCAATTGCCAGTAACGCCGTTACCCAAATTGGTTTTGCCCTTCCAGATTTTGCCGTCATTGATGATTTGAAAAAACAAATCTCAATCAATTCATTGGGTTAATACAATGCAAGACATCAAACATATCTTATTTGTGCCATATAGCCCTGAACAGGCGATCAATGCGTTGATTTTGGCGAGAAAACTTTCCAAAGCAGCAACGTCGTTTGGCATTTCGAATAGCGTGGCGCAATCTAGCGACAATCTTGATGTTTCTCAAGCAGATACCATCGTGATTGTGGGACAAAAATTACCACAAAGCGAACAGCTAAAAGGTAAAGCCGTTACTGTAGTTCATCTCAATGCTGCACAGCAAGATGCAGAAACCGTATTAAAACAGGCGCTTGAACATACAACCTCTGCCGATGAAATCACAGAGACATCAACGGGTGCAACGCGTTTTGTCGCAATTACGGCCTGCCCTACTGGGGTAGCACATACGTTTATGGCCGCCGAAGCCTTACAACAGGGCGCTGCGAAGTTGGGCTATCACATAGATGTCGAAACTCAAGGTTCAGTCGGTGCAAAAAACATCTTATCGGCTGAAAGTATTGCCAATGCAGATATTGTTATTCTGGCAACGGATATTGAAGTCAATACCGATCGTTTTGTTGGTAAACGTGTGTACCGTTGTGGGACAGGCTTTGCGCTAAAACAAAC
>JASGGM010000035.1:0-15188 GCA_047605045.1 Acinetobacter sp.
ATAACTTATTCTTCTCGACTGAGCGTTACGATTTGTCGCCAGTGGGTCGTATGAAGTTTAACCGTCGTTTGGGTCGCCCTTACGAAGTGGGTACAGATCAAAAGTCTCGTGAAGTTGAAGGTATTTTGTCGAATGACGATATCATTGACGTGATGCGTACTTTGGTTGAAATCCGTAACGGTAAAGGTGAAGTGGACGATATCGACCACTTGGGTAACCGTCGTGTGCGTTCTGTTGGTGAAATGACAGAAAATCAATTCCGTGTAGGATTGGTGCGTGTTGAACGTGCAGTGAAAGAGCGTTTGAGCCAAGCTGAAACCGATAACCTTTCTCCACAAGACTTGATCAATGCTAAGCCTGTTGCCGCAGCGATTAAAGAATTCTTTGGTTCAAGCCAATTATCGCAATTCATGGACCAAAACAACCCATTGTCTGAGATTACACACAAACGTCGTGTGTCTGCGCTTGGGCCTGGTGGTTTGACACGTGAACGTGCTGGCTTTGAGGTACGTGACGTACACCATACCCATTATGGTCGTGTATGTCCGATTGAAACGCCTGAAGGTCCAAACATTGGTTTGATCAACTCGCTGTCTGTGTATGCCAAAGCCAACGATTTCGGTTTCCTTGAAACACCATATCGTAAAGTTGTTGATGGTCATGTAACGGATGAAGTTGAGTACCTTTCTGCGATTGAAGAAGTCGGTACTGTAATTGCTCAGGCGGACTCGGCAGTCAATGCTGAAGGTACTTTGCTTGATGAAATGGTAACAGTGCGTCATCAGGGTGAAACAGTTCGTATGCCGCCTGAAAAAGTGACGCATATGGATGTTTCAGCACAGCAGGTTGTATCTGTTGCTGCATCACTTATTCCATTCCTTGAACACGATGACGCCAACCGTGCGTTGATGGGTTCAAACATGCAACGTCAGGCTGTTCCGACATTGCTTGCTGACAAACCACTTGTTGGTACGGGTATGGAAGCAAACGTTGCACGTGACTCTGGTGTATGTGTGATTGCAAAACGTGGTGGCGCAATTGAATATGTTGATGCTTCACGTGTTGTTATTCGTGTAAACGAAGATGAAATGATCGCTGGTGAAGCGGGTGTAGATATCTACAACTTGATTAAATACACACGTTCAAACCAAAACACTTGTATCAACCAGAAAGTGCTTGTGAATCTGGGTGATAAAGTTGGCCGTGGTGATGTCCTTGCAGATGGTCCATCGACTGATGGCGGTGAGTTGGCATTGGGTCAAAACATGCGTGTTGCGTTCATGACATGGAACGGCTTTAACTACGAAGACTCAATCTTGCTTTCTGAGCGTGTACTTCAAGAAGACCGTTTAACTTCGATTCACATTCAAGAATTGTCATGTGTTGCGCGTGATACCAAATTGGGTGCGGAAGAAATTACTGCCGATATTCCAAATGTGGGTGAAGCTGCACTGTCTAAATTGGATGAGTCTGGTATCGTTTATATCGGTGCTGAAGTGACTGCGGGTGATATCCTAGTTGGTAAAGTAACACCGAAAGGTGAAACGCAATTAACACCAGAAGAAAAATTGCTTCGTGCAATCTTCGGTGAGAAAGCGGCTGACGTGAAAGATTCATCTCTACGTGTTCCATCGGGTACCAAAGGTACTGTAATTGACGTACAAGTCTTTACACGTGATGGTTTAGAGAAAGATGAGCGTGCGCAAGCGATTGAGAAAGCTCAGTTAGATGCGTATCGTAAAGACTTGAAAGAAGAATATAAAATCTTCGAAGAAGCAGCACGTGAGCGTATTGTTCGCTTGTTGACGGGTCAGGAATCTAACGGTGGTGGTACAACCAAACGTGGCGATAAACTGTCAGATGCGGTGTTGTCTGGTCTTGAGTTGGTTGATCTTCTTGAAATCCAGCCAACAGATGAAGCCATTGCTGAACGTCTTAGCCAAATTCAAGTGTTCTTGAAAGAGAAGAGCGCTGAAATTGATGAAAAATTTGCGGAGAAAAAACGCAAACTTTCTACAGGTGATGAGCTGACAACGGGTGTATTGAAAGTTGTTAAAGTCTATCTGGCTGTTAAACGTCGTATCCAACCGGGTGATAAAATGGCGGGTCGTCATGGTAACAAAGGTGTTGTATCTAACATCTTGCCAGTTGAAGACATGCCACACGATGCCAACGGTGTACCTGTAGATGTGGTCTTAAACCCACTTGGTGTACCATCACGTATGAACGTGGGTCAGATCCTTGAAACACACTTGGGTCTTGCTGCTAAAGGTTTGGGCGAGCAAATTGATAAGATGTTGCAACAACAGCGCACAATCGCTGAATTGCGTATCTTCCTCGACAAAATTTACAACAAAGTTGGTGGCGAGCAAGAAGACTTGGATAGCCTGACCGATGATGAAGTTTTGGTGCTTGCAGGTAATTTACGTCAAGGTGTTCCTTTGGCAACACCTGTGTTCGATGGTGCGGAAGAAAATCAAATCAAAGAGTTGCTTGAATTGGCTGAATTGCCACGTACAGGGCAACAGGTATTGTTTGATGGACGCACAGGTGAACGTTTTGACCGTCCAGTAACTGTAGGTTATATGTACATGCTGAAGTTGAACCACTTGGTTGATGACAAAATGCATGCACGTTCTACAGGTTCTTATTCGCTTGTAACGCAACAACCATTGGGTGGTAAAGCTCAATTTGGTGGTCAGCGTTTTGGTGAGATGGAGGTCTGGGCACTTGAGGCTTACGGTGCAGCATATACCTTACAGGAAATGCTGACTGTGAAATCGGATGACGTTGAAGGTCGTACCCGTATCTATAAGAACATTGTAGATGGTAACCATTATATGGATCCAGGTATGCCTGAATCGTTCAACGTATTGACCAAAGAGATCCGTTCTTTAGGTATCAACATTGAACTGAAAAATGGTGACTAATTTTTAGATTGCCATGTGTCCTTCCTCGCACCGCTTGAGTCGCGGGTTACCTTTTTAAAGAAAAGGCGAGGGAGGATATTTCAGTTAAGAAACAATATTTGTGACCCAGTTGGGTGAGTTAGCCTCCCCGACACACGGAGAAAAAAATTGAAAGACTTGCTCGATATCATGCGTAAGAAAACGGATTCTGATGGTCATGCTCCAGTTGAGTTTGATCGCATCCGTATTGGTCTTGCGTCACCAGAAATGATTAAGTCATGGTCTCACGGTGAAGTTAAAAAGCCTGAGACAATTAACTACCGTACGTTTAAACCAGAACGTGATGGTTTGTTCTGTGCCAAAATTTTTGGTCCAGTAAAAGATTACGAATGCTTGTGTGGTAAATACAAGCGTATGAAATACAAAGGCGTAATCTGTGAGAAATGTGGCGTTGAAGTCACAACGGCTAAAGTTCGTCGTGAACGTATGGGTCACATCGAATTGGCTTCTCCAGTAGCGCACATTTGGTTCTTAAAATCATTACCAAGCCGTATTGGTTTATTGTTGGATATGACATTACGTGATATCGAACGCGTATTGTATTTTGAATCTTATGTCGTAACTGATCCTGGTATGACACCGTTTGAGAAGTATCAACTGCTTACAGACGAAGAATACTTCAATGCACTTGAAGAACACGGTGATGAATTCACTGCGAAAATGGGTGCAGAAGCAGTTCAGGATTTGTTGAAAGACATCGACCTTGAAGCTGAAATTTCACGTCTACGTGAAGAAATTCCACAAACAACTTCTGAAACGAAGTTGAAAAAAGCATCTAAACGCTTGAAATTGATGGAAGCATTCAAAGAGTCAAACAACAAACCAGAATGGATGGTGATGAATGTACTTCCTGTACTTCCACCAGACTTACGTCCATTGGTTCCATTGGAAGGTGGCCGTTTTGCGACTTCTGACTTGAACGATTTGTATCGTCGTGTCATTAACCGTAATAACCGTTTGAAACGTCTTCTTGATTTGGCTGCGCCAGACATCATCGTACGTAACGAAAAACGTATGTTACAAGAGTCTGTTGATGCGTTGTTAGATAATGGTCGTCGTGGTCGTGCGATTACAGGTTCGAATAAACGTCCATTGAAATCTTTGGCAGACATGATCAAAGGTAAACAAGGTCGTTTCCGTCAAAACTTGTTGGGTAAACGTGTTGACTATTCAGGTCGTTCGGTGATTACCGTTGGTCCATCACTACGTTTACATCAATGTGGTTTACCGAAGAAAATGGCACTTGAATTATTCAAGCCGTTTATTTTTGCGAAACTACAAGCATCAGGTCAGGCAACAACCATTAAAGCTGCGAAGAAAATGGTTGAGCGTGAAACACCAGAAGTTTGGGACGTTCTTGCGCATGTCATCCGTCAGCATCCAGTGATGTTAAACCGTGCACCAACTTTGCACCGTTTGGGTTTACAAGCATTTGAACCGATTCTGATTGAAGGTAAAGCCATTCGTTTACACCCACTCGTATGTACAGCGTTTAACGCCGACTTCGATGGTGACCAAATGGCGGTACACGTTCCGTTAACGCTTGAAGCGCAACTTGAAGCGCGTGCGTTAATGATGTCGACCAACAACATCTTGTCGCCTGCCAATGGTGAGCCAATTATCGTACCTTCTCAGGACGTTGTATTGGGTCTTTACTACATCACACGTGATGCTGTAAATGCCAAAGGTGAAGGCATGGTGTTTGCCGATACGCATGAAGTAAACCGTGCATTGGCAACGGGTCAGGTAGCGATTCATGCGCGTGTTAAAGTGCGTGTGCATCAAACCATCATCACTGAAAATGGCGAACGTGAAAAACAAACCATTATTGTAGACACCACACCAGGCCGCTGCTTGTTATGGGAAGTTGTACCTGAAGGTTTAAGCTTCGAGTCGATCAACCTTGAGATGACGAAAAAGAACATCTCGAAATTGATTAACTCTTGCTACCGTAAACTTGGTTTGAAAGATACAGTTATCTTTGCTGACCAATTGATGTATTTGGGCTTCCGTCAAGCGACTCGCTCAGGTGTATCTGTGGGTATGGAAGACATGTTGATTCCACCACAAAAGCAAACCATTATTGACAAAGCTGAAACTGAAGTTCGTGAAATCGAACAACAGTTTGAACAAGGTTTTGTGACTGCGGGCGAACGTTATAACAAAGTGGTCGATATTTGGGCACGTACCAATGACCAAGTTGCTAAAGCGATGATGGATAACTTGTCGTATACCCTTGTGAAAAACAAACAAGGTGAAGACGAGAAACAAAAATCGTTTAACAGTATCTACATGATGTCTGACTCTGGTGCCCGTGGTAGTGCGGCGCAGATTCGTCAGCTTGCAGGTATGCGTGGTTTGATGGCAAAACCAGATGGTTCGATCATTGAAACACCAATTAAAGCCAACTTCCGTGAAGGTTTGACCGTACTTCAGTACTTTATTTCAACCCACGGTGCACGTAAAGGTTTGGCCGATACCGCATTGAAAACTGCGAACTCAGGTTACTTGACACGTCGTTTGGTTGACGTTGCACAAGACCTTGTGATTACTGAACCTGACTGTGGTACAACAGGTGGTTTGGTAATGACACCATTTATTCAAGGCGGTGACGTTATTGAAAACTTGGGTGCGCGTGTACTGGGCCGTGTAACGGCTGAAGATGTAAAACGTGCATCTGATGGTGAAGTTGTATTGCCTCGTGGTACGTTAATTGACGAGAAAATCGCAGCTCAGCTTGAAGAAGCGGGTGTCGATGAAGTTAAAGTTCGTTCAGTTGTAAACTGTGAATCAACTTTTGGTGTGTGTGCGAAATGTTATGGTCGTGACTTGGCACGCGGTCACTTGGTCAATCCAGGTGAATCTGTGGGTGTTATGGCTGCACAATCGATTGGTGAACCGGGTACACAGTTAACCATGCGTACATTCCACGTGGGTGGTGCTGCGAGCCGAACGTCTGCTGCAAACAGCGTACAAGTGCGTAACAAAGGTACAGTGCGTTTCCATAATGTGAAAACTGTACAACATGCAAAAGGTCACTTGGTTTCAGTTTCACGTTCAGGTGAAATTGGTATTGCCGATGATTTAGGCCGTGAACGTGAGCGCTATAAACTTCCTTACGGTGCCAGCATCTTGATTAAAGATGGTGAGCTGGTTGAAGGCGGTGGTATCGTGGCAACATGGGATCCGCATACCCATCCATTGGTAACAGAAGTTGCTGGTAAAGCACGCTTCTCGCAAATTGCTGATGGCGTGACTGCAACATCGAAAACTGATGATGCAACAGGTATGACCACAGTTGAAATCTTGCCAGTACCATCTCGTCCAGTTTCTGGTAAAGATATGCGTCCTGCGATTGTACTTGATACTGCTGATGGTACAGAACAGTTCTACTTCTTGCCACAAAATACCATTGTGACCGTCCGTGATGGTGAAACGATTGGTGTGGGTGATGTTATTGGTCGTGTACCACAAGAATCTTCACGTACACGTGATATTACCGGTGGTTTGCCACGTGTAGCGGACTTGTTCGAAGCACGTAAGCCGAAAGAACATGCCATCTTGGCAGAAGTGTCTGGTGTTGTGAGTTTTGGTAAAGAAACCAAAGGTAAAAACCGTTTGGTGATTACACCTGATGATGGTTCTGAAATCTACGAAGAATTGATTCCAAAATGGCGTCAAATCAACGTGTTTGAAGGCGAACATGTTAACCGTGGTGAAACCATTTCTGATGGTCCACAAAACCCGCATGACATTTTACGTCTGAAAGGTGAAGTGGCGTTGACAAACTACATCGTGAACGAAGTTCAAGACGTTTACCGTCTCCAAGGTGTAAAAATTAACGATAAGCACATCGAAGTGATTGTACGTCAGATGTTGCGTAAAGTTGATATTACCGATGGTGGTGATACAAGCTTCATTAAAGGCGAACAAGTGGATTACATCCGTGTTGTTGGTGAAAATCAGGCAGTTGCGGCTCAAAACAAGTTCCCAGCGAAGTTTGAACGTCAATTGATGGGTATTACCAAAGCATCGCTTTCTACAGATTCATTTATCTCTGCTGCATCGTTCCAGGAAACAACACGTGTGTTAACTGAAGCGGCTGTAACAGGTAAAGAAGATGATCTACGTGGTTTGAAAGAAAACGTGGTTGTTGGTCGTTTGATTCCAGCAGGTACAGGTTTGGCTTACCATTTGGAACGTCGTCGTCAGGAAGCGGAAGCTGCAGAACATGAGCTTCACAATGACTTCAGCGAAGTGGATCAAGCATTCAGCCAAGCATTGAATGAAGAACAATTCTAAGTCGAATTAGAGACTTAAAACAAAAAGCCCTGTCTTCATGACAGGGCTTTTTTTATTGGGAAAAAGCTCGATATCGTCAAAGATATATTTTTGTGCTTTAGCCATGGGTTGCGGTGGTTGTTATGGGGTGAGGAAGGGCGGCTTTTTTAGCGTAGATTACGCAGAGCATGACACTGAATGCAGCAACAATCATTTGCCAATGAATCACTTCATGTAGAAGGATGGCACTAATAAAGAGACCTAAGAAAGGTTGAATTAATTGTATTTGTCCAACAGCAATCACGCCACCTTTGGCCAAACCGTAATACCAAAAAATAAAACCAATCAACATGCTAAAAAGAGAGACATAGCCAAAGCCCAAAAAAGCAGAAACTGTAATCTGTGAGACATGTTTTGGGAAATAGTAATAGCTCAGTGGTAGCATTACAGGCAATGCAATGACCAACGCCCAACAGATGACTTGCCAACTTCCGAGATGACGAGACAATGTTCCACCTTCTGCATAACCTAAGCCACATAGCACAATTGCCGCCAGCATCCATAAACTTCCTGCGATGGCATGTGGTTGAGTATTCGATGTAAGGGCAAAAAGCACCACAGTACTGCTACCTAAAATAGCAAAAAGCCAGAATTTCGGTTGCGGACGTTGCTCCCCTTTGAGCACAGCAAAAAATGCAGTAGCAAGTGGTAATAATCCAACGAAGACCACGGAATAGGACGCTGTAATGGTTTGTAAGGCAAGTGAGGTACATAATGGGAAGCCAATGACAACCCCTAAGGTCACCATCATTAAGCTTCTCATATGGTGAATTTGAGGCTTTTTTTGCTTTAAGAAAATTAGGCAAACAAGTGAAATCAGCCCTGCAATACTGGCACGACCCACAGTTAAAAATTCGGGAGAAAACCCCGTAATTGCTAAGCGTGTGGCAGGTAAAGAACCTGCAAAAATCACCACGCCAATACAACCACTTAACCAGCCACTCGATGTTTTAGACATTGTTTAATCTCATACAGGCAATGTCTTTTTATAAAATTTATTGACTTGTGAAGCGAGATACAGCACCTTACAATTTGAAAAAACTGTATGGATAAAAAACAGTACACTGTTATGGATGAAATGATAAGAACCAGTAAAGTTGGTCGGGTGATTCACCTGATTCAACAGCAAATTGCAGATCGAATTTTAATTCGGGGATCTCGTTTGCCATCGGTAAGAACATTGGCAAAGCAGCAGCAGATTTCCGTGTCGACCGTGGTTGAAGCGTATGCGCGTTTAATTGCCGATGAAGTCATTGAATCCAGACAGGGGGCGGGGTACTTTGTGTGTGGTTCAACACCTACGCATACATTGACCACACTCACTCCACGTTTAGATCGTGAAATTGATCCGTTATGGATTTCTCGGCAAACGCTTGAAGTCGGGTCACAAATGTTAAAACCTGGTTGTGGCTGGTTGCCTGAATCATGGATGCCTGAGCAAGTCATTCGTAAAGCCCTACGCACTGTTTCACGAGGTGATATTCCTGAATTAGTCAATTATGCACCGCCTCATGGCTATGCTCCATTAAGACAACTTATTGCGCGTCGCATTGAAATGACAGGTGTGCATGTCAACCCAGATCAGATTATGCTGACTGAAAGTGGTACACATGCTATTGATTTGATTGCCCGTTTATTTTTAAACGCTGGCGATGTGGTCTTGGTGGATGATCCTTGTTATTTTAATTTTCATGCCTTGCTTAAAGTCCATCAGGTCAAAACCATTGCTATTCCTTTTACGCAACATGGCCCTGATCTAGAAGCATTTCAGTTGGCATTACGCCATCGGCCACGC
Organism: Acinetobacter sp.; assembly: GCA_047605045.1. Lineage (GTDB taxonomy): Bacteria > Pseudomonadota > Gammaproteobacteria > Pseudomonadales > Moraxellaceae > Acinetobacter. Next base: position 9,106 of record JASGGM010000035.1, read on the forward strand.
GTATATATCACCAATTCTGGTGTGCATAATCCAACGGGTGCACGTTTAAGTTTATCGACGGCTTATCAGATTCTCAAATGGGTAGAACAGACCGACATGCGTATAGTGGAAGATGATATTTTTGCTGATTTTGAATTACATCCTGCGCCTCGCTATGCCGCTTTAAATGGTTTTTCTCATGTGATTCAAGTGGGGAGTTTTTCAAAAACACTCTCAGCTTCAGTACGTTGTGGTTATATTGCAGCATCGACCGAATGGACGGATCGTTTGGTTGATCTGAAAATTGCGACATGCTTTAACAATAATTATTTGAATATGGTCGTACTCTATCATGCACTAAACGACAGCCATTATCGTAAACATCTCGATTGGCTAAAAACACATTTGGCACAGGCCATGAGCCATACGATTCGACAACTTGAGACATTACAGATTCGGCCGTGGCATGTGCCACAAGCAGGTATGTTTTTATGGTGTCAAATTCCTGAACAGATCGATGCTGCCAAGCTTTCTACAGATTGCTTACAACAAGGCGTGATCCTTGCGCCAGGGCAAGCATTCAGTCAAAGTGCAGATGCAGCGCACTATTTAAGATTTAATGTCGCACAGTCACTTGATGCAGGTGTGTATCAAGTCTTAGCGCAAGCAATGGCAGTACAACAACCATAAAAAACGCCTTTTCAGTGATGAAGAAGGCGTTTGAAGGTGTAGATATGATGAATCTGAAGCGTGATTACTTGTGCTTAGGTGCAATCCATACTTTATAGGTGATGGTCAGTAATACCAGCCATACCGCACCGACATAAAGCGCAGGGCGTGAGTCTGGGAAATAACCGATAATTGCAATCACAAACAGCATAAATGCTGTTGCAAGAATGGGTGCAATGGGCCAACCAATCATTGGGAAATCTAGTTTTTTGATTTCTTCTGGGCTCAGTTTTTTACGCATTCCGATATGAGACAATAAAATCATAAGCCAAACATAGACCGTTGCAAATGTTGCAATGGAGGCAATAATTTCAAAAACATTTTCAGGAATAAGGTAGTTCAACACCACGCCAATGAGTAGTACACCTGCCATGACAATGACCGTCATCCATGGCGCGCCACTTTTTGAAGTTTTACAGAAGCTTTGCGGTGCTTGGCCTTTTTTTGCCATGCCGTACATCATGCGGCCGGCACCGAACACATCACTATTGATGGCGGAAACGGCGGCGGTAATAACGACAATATTCAGGACGGCTGCCGCGGATTTAATGCCTAAACTTTCAAAGATTTGCACAAATGGGCTACCTTGGCTACCAATTTGGTTCCATGGGAAAATTGACATCAGTACAAAAATGGTTAAAACATAGAACAAGATAATGCGAATTGGCACCGCATTGATGGCACGTGGAATAGCCTGTTTGGGATTTTCAGTTTCACCTGCAGTTACACCGATGATTTCAATACCACCAAAGGCGAAAACCACCACCGAAAAACAGGCAAGGAAGCCTGCAAAGCCATTTGGCATAAAACCGCCGTGTTGCCATAAATTGGCAATGCCCGGTGTAAAATCGGAATGTGGCATGTGTAGACCATACATCATAATACCGAAGCCACCTAAAATCATAGCGACAATGGCACAGACTTTGATGATGGAAAACCAAAATTCTAATTCACCAAAAATTTTGACATGAATGAGGTTAATGGCACCAAGAAAAAATACCAGTGACAAGATCCAGATCCAGCGAGGGACATCGGGAAACCAAAAGCCCATATAAATGCCAAAAGCGGTGACATCGGCAATCGCGACGATGATCATTTCAAAGACATAGGTCCAGCCAGTGGTAAATCCAGCCAGTGGGCTAATGTATTCAGACGCATAACGGCTAAAAGAATCTGAAACAGGGTTATGTACTGCCATTTCACCAAGTGCACGCATCACAATATAAATTGCAATACCTGCCAGAATATAGGCCAGTAAAACCGATGGCCCTGCAAGTTTAATTGCCGAGGCAGAGCCATAAAATAAACCTGTACCAATGGCAGAGCCAAGTGCAAGGAAACGAATGTGGCGGGTATTTAGCCCACGCTTTAAGGATGTAGTCTGTGACATGATGAACTCCAATCTGCCGCATATTGTATAGAAGCACAGACCAGATGCACACAAATATTGCCCAATATCCCTCATTTGGTGCAGTGTATCTCAAATATTTTTGTGAATCTTTGATCAGACGGATGCAAAAATACGAAAGGTTCTTACACAAAATGGGTATAGCATTTGTTGTGATAACAAAATAAGCCTTCAATATATTCAAGAAACATATAATCTAGATTGGCAGAATTTCGTCTTGTTGGAGGAAAATAATGATGAAAAATGTTTATCTAGCAACTTTAGCGATGTCAGTTTCTTTATTTGCACTTACTGGATGCAGCAATATGTCTCCATCTAACCAACGTATTGGTGCCGCTGCCTTGGGTGGTGCGATTGGTGGTGGGGCAGGTAATCACGTCGGTGGTGGTGTGGGTGCAGGACTTGGTGCAGCCGCAGGTGCAGGTGTGGGAAGCAAAGTGAAAAATGGTAAATCCAAAACTACAGCCAGTAGCGCAATCGGTGCAGGACTGGGTGCGGTAATTGGTAAGTCCGTGTTGGGTGGTAACTCTGGTGCAGCCATTGGTGGTGCGATCGGTGGCGGTGCAGGGGCTGCGATCCAAGAAAAATAATAAATGAGTCATCATAAGAACCTGCATATCATGTGAACTGCAGGTTTTTTTATGCGTCCAGATATAAAACAGCAGTTGATGCAACCTCATAGAATGTAGGTGTTTCAATGCATGAGATGGGGACTATAAAGTAATTAAGAAATATGTAGTTGAGACAGTAGCCCTAAGACGAATAACAAGAGCAATCCAGAAACGATCTGCCAAAATAAAACAGGATTTTTGTCTGCAAATGATTTATGTACAGTGTGTAAAAATTGAGGGTTTGGATGGTTCAGGTCATACATAAATTCAGAGATATCTTCATAACGACTCTCAGGATTAGGGTGAACTGCTTTTTCCAAAGCATGATCAACCCATATCGGAATATCCTTACGATATTCCATGACTGAAAAATAATGCAGTTTTTTTATATCTTTTTTGGACTTGCACTTGGCAATATTGGTTTGATAAGGCAAATCACCCGTTAACAAATAATAGCTCAACACGGCAAGAGAGTATTGATCAGAACGTGTAGAAACAGGCATATTTAAAAAATATTCGGGTGCCATATAAGCCAAAGTTCCAAGCGGCACATCTTGTATTTCCCGTTTTGTTTCACGAATACCGGCCACACGACATGCACCAAAATCAATAATTTTGACCGTACCAAAACGATCTAACATGATATTTTCTGGACGGATATCCTGATGCAACATTTCTAAACGATGCATCGCCTGTAACCCTTTACCCACTTGTTCGATGATTTTACGAATGAGATCTAAAGAAAGCGGTTGCTGTTGATCTAGCATCCATTGTTTTAATGTTTGTCCCTCAATATATTGCATCGTATGGTAAATGTAGTGCCGTGGTCGCATCTGTGGATACGCCCCCAATACATGTGGATTTTGTACTTTTTTGGCGATCCATTCTTCCAATAAAAATTGTTCCACCAAATAAGGGTCATGTTGAACTTCGGACGCGGGCACTTTGATGACCAACAACTGTTGCCGATCAATTTCATGTGCCAAATATAAAACACTACGCGGGCTGGCATAAATTTCACGGAGAATTTGATAGCCATCAAATAGCATGGGAACTTTGAGTTCAGGCACAAACGCGAGTTGGGCTTGTTCAGGTAAAATATCATGTGCTTCAATTTGAGGCAGTTGTTTAACCTGAATAATCTGGATGGTTAGATTATCGCTGCTGCCTTGCTGATATGCATGTTCAACAATTTGTTGTGCGATCTGATCTAGACTGCTATGTGGCTGTGACAAGAACTGAATTAATTGTTGTTCTGGGCAATATTCATAGACGCCGTCAGTCATCAATATAAAAATATCATGTTCGTAAAGCGTATAGTTTTGATAATCAATGTCGACCTTGGCATTCACGCCCAAAGCTCGGCTCAAATAACTTTCCTGCGATGATAGCCATACGCGATGATCTGTGGTGAGTTGTTCAAGTTGACCCGATTGTAGCCGATAAATCCGACTGTCGCCGACATGAAATAAATGTGCAATATGTCCTTTCAAAATCAGAGCACTTAAGGTGCATACATAACCACGATCTTTATCAAAACGATATTGGCTCTGTTGTGTTTGTGCATATAGCCAGCTATTGATTGCAGTTAAAACCCGTTCAACTGACGTTTTCACGCTCCATGTTTCAGGCGTAGAAAAATAATCGGACAATAATCCTGTAACCGCTGTTTGACTGGCAATGTGACTTACATTGCTACTGCTGATACCATCGGCCACCGCAAATGCCATGCCTTTATGCTGCAATAAATAATTTTGCGCCAGTGTGGCTGCATAAAAATCTTGATTGCTCGCTTTACGCCCCTGATGCGAATATTGCCCCAGCGCTATTTTTAATTGTTGTGTCATTTTTATCTCAACGTTGAATGGGATGCTCCCTGACTGATTCATCAGCATCATTCCATAGACTTCTTGCAGAAATCTAAAGTACTTTTTTATCCCTCCTGCCCTGAGAGAAATGACCGTTTTTGCAAGAAGTTAAAGAAAAGGCACATTAGAAATGACGTTTGGGTGCAGTTCTTACATGGGTGGTATATAAAGCGAGCCCTGTTAGCGTTAAACCACCGACCAAGTTGCCTAAAGCCACTGGAATTTCATTCCATAGAAAATAATCCATAATAGAGAAATCGCCGCCCATCATCATGGCAAATGGGAACAAGAACATATTGACCACAGAGTGCTCAAAACCCATGGCAAAGAACAACATCACAGGCATCCACATGGCAATGAATTTACCACTGACTGAAGTTGACATCATGGCACCAATCACACCCAGCGATACCATCCAGTTACATAGCATGCCACGAATGAAAATGGTGATCCAGCCACCCAAACCATAGGCTTGATAACCAACGGTTCGACTTTCACCGATATGTGCAATTTTATTCCCAATTTCATTGGGTTCGGTAGCAAAACCATAGGTATAAACAATCGCCATTAATACAGCAACAGTTAATGCCCCAGCAAAGTTACCCAAAAATACCCAGCCCCAATGTTTTAAAATCCGAGTAAGGGTAACGCCAGGACGTTTGTCGATCCATGCCAAGGGCGTTAAGACAAAAACGCCCGTTAATAGGTCATAGCCCAGCAAATAGAGCATACAAAAACCAACGGGAAATAATAATGCACCGATAATAGGCGCACCAGTTTGAATGCCAATCGTCACGGCAAACACAGCAGCAATGGCAAGAATTGCACCTGCCATAAAGGCGCGAATCACAACATCGCGTGTTGCCATATGCAGCTTTGATTCACCTGCATCTACAACTTTGACTGCAAATTCGGATGGGGCGATATATGACATAAATTCATCTCCTTATCGTTCGGTAGATTTGTAAAATCCAAAAAAAAGAAGCCTAAAGCATCTTGCAGCTTTAGGCTTCTTTGCCTATAAAAATATCAGTCAGTTGTGAAAAGGCTTCTTTGCCTGCCTAAATAACATGCAAATATTATACCAGTATGAAAATAGGACAAGATGAAATAGGACAAGGAGACATCCATATTTTGATAAGCGACATTGTCCACAATGGACGGGCAGTAGCAACTCTAAAAAGAGTGGTTAATATCAAAGTAGAATTTTCCTAATACATTTACGTAATGAATTAGAGAATTCGGAGGATGCGGTCATCATCAGATTTTTGGATTAATTTCCATAAAATTTTTTCAAATCTCAAAAAATTATCAGTCATTAAAACATTATTCCAAGGTTTTTTTTGAATTGAACTGAATATTTCTTTTTAAATAAGTTAAAATAATAAACCTGATTAAAATACTCTGAATTAATGTTTTTTGATACTTGATTAAAATACTTGGTTATTATTATTTTACAGTTATTAAATCCGACAAAAATAATATGAA